>CAYQWL010000163.1:0-8852 GCA_964421195.1 uncultured bacterium
CCGGGGTGATAAAGGCTTTGTCCGCTAGCAGCCATGCCTTCCGCCATTCCCTGCATCTTAATACTTTATTATTATATATTATTCAATGTCAAAAGGCGTTTTTTTATTATTTATTTCCTGCTCAAATAGCGGCGATAAATTCTTTATTTTATTATCGATTATTTTAGTTTTTTCATTCCGGCGATAAAAATTTTTAAAATCATCATTATTAGCATCAATTGCCATTGGATCAAAAATATCGAATAATTCGATATTTTTAGTTGCTTCATTATATTTTATCATTTTTCCGCAGCCGGCTTCTATAAGTTTACCTTCAACGGTTTTAAATTCTATTATTCCTTCGATTATTTCTACAAATGTAATTTTATTTAACTCATCATATTCAGTTTTAAATACCGTGCCTTTAATCCCAATAGTCGCATACGGAGTAATGACCTCAAAATTTCTTTTTTTAGTTTTATTTGACTTATATTCAGTCCAGACTCCGCCTTTAAATATTCTTATATTAAATAATCCAAATTGCACCTTAGCCATCGCAAGAATTTCGAGCTTGACGCCGTTAACCATTTCAACTTCAATGGTAGATTGCAAACCGGTTTCAATAATATCGCCGACGAAAATTTTCGCGTTCCGGACAAACCGGCTATTATCAATTTTATTGCCGTTATATGTAAAATCGTTTCCTGAAAAAGCATTTATTTTAGCGGCTTCAATATTTTCTGCTGCCAGCGTCAAAGAACAGTTCAAAAAAAATATACTTATTACAATTAAGTATTTTATAGCATAACAAACACTATTAAAATATCTCATATTCATAAATTCACCGCCTTAAAACAATTAAAACGTTTACGCCGCTTAATGTTAAAGCGGCGTAAACAAGAATTATTCCCCGTCAAATGGCGATTCGCGATTTTCAATTAAATTAGAATTATCTTTATTTATTTCATCATCTTTTTTAGCGCCGTCAGAATTCGCGCCGGTTTCAGAATCTTTCGCATCCGGTTTAGAGGCCGTGATATCCGTACTTAAAATCGTCGGATCGTCGTTAAAAAGGGCAGGTATATGTTTATTAAGCACATCATCCAGGGACAATTTCTTTTCTTTTATTTGTTCGAGCCAGAACATTCTTTCACGTCCGGACGGAATAAATCCTTTTAATTCTTCATAGCGTTTTATTATTTTATATTCCGCGCTCTGTTTAAGACGTTCTTCAAGCTGCTTTTCATTCATTTTCCCATTGGCGAACATTTCATAAATAGTATTGCTGCCATCAAGCAAACTTGTTATATTAACGCCGCGTTTCATGATTTTAATAACCGTATTAGCAAACGTTTTTTGCAGTTTATTCAAATTAGAAGCTTTATTGACAGCCTGGTGCCATAAACTAACTACTTTATTAATATACTCAGGTTTAATTCTGGTAAGCACCGAAAGCAGATTAGCCTGCCTGGTAAGCGATTGAACATGAGGCTTACCGGTTAATTTCATAGAAATTTTGCTCGCGCTTTCAAATTCAGCCGCGGCTTCTTTAAATTTATCGTAAGCTTTATAATTAACTTTACGAGGATTGCCATCCGTTCCATAAAGCAGCCATGCTTCACGCGCTAATTTACAGCCATTATAATAACGCTTTTTTACTTCTGAAAGATCAACGGGCGGCTCCGGCGGATTAATAACATTGTTAATATCCGGAGTTAAAGATATTTTTACTACATAAGGCAATGCATGAATATAATTCATCTTTTTGCATAAAGCCGCAAGACTATTTTGCACATCTCTATTTTTCAAAAAATTTACCGGGAACTTACCGGCGTTAATAACGCCAAGCAATGCCCCCGCTTTAAAAGACGAATTATCAATAACTTTAAACCCGTTGCAGGTTTTTTTATGCTTTTCATACAATGCGAAGCCTTCAGGTGAAACCGCGAACGTTGCCCCGCATTCACATACCGTAACACCGGCACGCATAATCTCCCTATCGTCTTTTTCTTCAGATTCATATTGCGCCAGAAATATAGCGGGATTTTTTTCATTGGCAACCGCATTTTTTATGTTTTTAATAAAATGTGAGTGATGAAACGCAATCGTTACCTTACTTGATTCTTTAACTATCGGCGCTAATAATAAAATTTTCTTTTCCCATTCTTTCCGCGCCGCATTTAACGCTTCGTTTTTTAGCGATTGATCTTCGATTATACACATAGCGCCAGTTCTTTTAACCGCATTATTAAAATTAACATTAAAAACAGCTTTCGGAGGAATCAAACTGCATGTTTTTTTATGCTCCGCCAGCGCGGCCGCCCCTTCCGGCGAAACGGCAAAAGTTTTACCGCAAACGCATTTCATAACGCCAACGACAGGCGGCTCATTTTTATTAACATCATCAATAGAAATCGCTTTTGGAGACTCTATTATAGCATTAACCGTATTATTCGGCGGATAATTATTACAGATATTTTGAACGTCATCCTGAGAATAAACAATTAAAACGCCATAACCTTTAATTAAAATTTCTTTTTTTAAATGTTGAGAAATATCACTTAACATTCCTTTATGCTTAACACATATAGGCGAAGATAAAATGTTTACATTTTTTCCTTTAGCGTCATACCATAAGTAAATAGATGACTTAAATACGTTTTTTTCAACAAAATTTATATTTTTAACTACTTCGCCTTTTTTTATAATAACCAGCGCATTACTATTTTTTACAACGTTTCCGGTTTCATTCAACGATAAAATAAAACCGAGTTGCTGCCAATACTTAAACACGATTTGAGAATCGCCTTTGCCGGCAATTATATCACTCGAATCAGACGATATGTTATCTTTGCCAGCCAATACATCTTTTTGATCATTAACCGCTATGTCTTTCGATACATTTATAGTTATATCTTTTGGCGGTTTAAAAGTAAGCGCCGGAAAACGGCCTGAATTTCCTGAATAGTTTATCGTTAAACGACCGTCTGAAGGAACATAATTAACCTTAACGCCACACACTTTAATATGAGCATCATAATTTTTTAAACCGTCAGGCGTAACCGGAAAAATTTTTCCGCACACCGGGCATTTATTTATTCCAACCGCATCTCTATCGATTTGCCCATTCGCTCCAGAAATAAGCTTTTGCTCAATATCTTCAGCAGCAAAAGTATTTATACCACAAAACGCGGTTGAAAACATCATCATTATTATTATCAAAACGAAAGTCTTCAAAAATGAACTTCTCATAATATCCTCCTCGATCATTTATAAAAATTAATCAATCAATATTATTTCCGTCGTCAAAAGGCGAATCGAGTTCATTTAAGTTATCTTTATCGAGATCTATAACCTGTATTTCATCAGAATCATTCACAGTTACCTCAGACGAAGTATCAGGAGTTACTACAGGATCGGCACCTATCGGTATCGGCTGTTCAATTTTCTTTAATTTAGTCAATAATTGCGTGCATTGCTTTATTAAGTCTTCAAGAAAATGACTGATCATATCAATTGCACACAAAGGATCTTTCTCGCATGGAGGCACGATATCAGGATCAACGGGTTCAACGGGAATAACAGGATCAACGGGATCTTCTTTATCGGAGATATTTGTAATGTTAAACACCATGTTTATTATATTATTTATAATCAAATTTATAGGATTTACCGGAACTACAGGCGCAGGCGGAACAGGCGGTTCAGGTTTCGGAGGTTCGGGTTTCGGAGGTTCGGGTACTACCGGATCCGGTTTTGGTTTTTTAGGCGCGGGCTCAGGCATTCTGGCGTTTGGATTAAAAAAACCTGGTCCTGACACACCTCCATTAAGTGTAACGGCCATAGGATGACGCGCGATTTCAACCTGAACCGTTTTAGCATAATTAACCGATGTTTTTCCATCAGGCATTATATATTCTACTAACTTATGACCACTTTCAGGGCTGCCTAAATATTCCACTACATGTAAAAGAGGTTTTACATAATTTTGCGATATAACTACGCCTGTATTATCATCATTATTCGTATTGTAACGATCGGCTATTTCAGCTATCTGTTTTTTTACTTCCGACCAGGGAGCATTAAAAGACTGAACGACATCACCGTCTTCATTCATCATGTAATAAATACCCGCATAACTATAAGAATAAAACATCAATAAAGACAGACATGAAATTATTAATACTCTAAATACATCACTTAATTTAAATTTCTTCATAAAAATCACTCCTTTTTTTTATTTTCCATTAATTAATACCATCATAAAAAAAAAACGGTTATAAAATTTAACTTTCTTTATAAAATATTTTTTTTAAAAAATATAAAGTTAATACTTACCAATAAAATGTTAAGATAGTAATATAACTTAAGTCATTATTCTATAAAGCTAAGTCAGTATTTAAATATTTTTTGTAACGTACCGGGCATCGTGCCCGATTCAAAGATTCCGGCCTGAAAAAGTCATGTATATTTTATTGAACAATTTTAATGAACTCATTAATTAAAAAAATATTAAACTTTTTTTATTTTAATAAGGTATTATTAATAAAGTTATTTTTATAAAAAATAACCACACAAACCATACAAAGGAGAAAAATAATGAAAAAAATAGTTCGTATCTTAATATTATTGATAATGTCATTATTTATTTTTAATCCAGATATAACCCAAACAGCTTATGCAAAAGAAAAAACACCGGCGCCATTAAAAGATTGGACCATACTTACATTTTTAAATGCCGATAACGATCTCGACGAATATGGCGTTAAAGACGTTAATGAAATGGAAAAAATAGGTTCGAACGATAGAGTAAATATTATTACTTTACTCGATCGCCAGTATGGAACTGCACAAAAATTATACATCACAAAAGATAACGACGATACTCAAATTAATTCAACCGTATTAGAAGAGATGGGCGATTACGATATGGGTAATTACTTAAATCTCGTTAAATTCGTAACATGGGGAATCGAAAACTATCCGGCTAAACATTATATGGTTGTTATATGGAACCATGGCACGGGCTGGTGGAAAAACCCGGCCGGGGAAATTAAAGGCATTTCTTATGATGATCAATCCAACCACCATATTTCACCGGCGCAATTAGGCGAGGCGATGGCGATGATCTATCAAAAAAATGGAAAAAAACTCGATATTCTTGCCATGGACGCATGCTTGATGCAAATGGCTGAAGTATGCTACGAATTCAAAGATTATGTACAATATTGCGTTGCATCGGAAGACAGCGAACCGAGCGACGGCTATGCATACGACGAATTTCTCGGCGCATTGGTGCGCGAACCTGCAATGACGCCGGAAACGCTTGCTAAAACAATAGCATTAACTTTTGCTATATATTATGAAAACATTGGTAAACTCAGTACGCAATCAATAATTAACTTTTCACGATTCGATGAATTTATTGAAAAATTTGATAAACTTTGCATCCGTCTAATCGAACTTCTACCAGATAATAATGTATTGGCCGCGATAAGCAATAAAATTCGCCCGGCGTGCCAGACTTTTTATCTCAGAACAAATATTGATTTAGGTTATTTTTTAAAATTAATTCTCGATAACATTCAAGATGAAAAAGCGCAACAACTCGCATCCGAATCACTCGCTTTATATAGCGAAGGCACGAACCCTTTAATAGCCGGTAATTATATGACCGGTAATTCCATTAAAAACGCTACCGGACTCGCAATATATTTCCACTCATTCATCAAGCCCGATAACAATTACAACAATTTAAATTTTTCAAAAAATACCAGTTGGGCAATGTTTTTAGATAGCTATATTGCGGCGGCAAATGCGCATGACTGGTATGAAAAAGCAAATAAAGAATAAGTAAAATACGGATTATAGTTATTTTTCATAATAAAATACTTCGGTATCACAAGCAAGATCATAAAATGTACGTTCTTTTTTATCGATTAATTTATATAACATTCCAATAAAAAAGAACATAGACAGCAAAAAAACGACGGCGCGAAAAAATGCGGCTGACCAGTCGAGTTTTTCATAAAATTCATGCTCGACAAAACAGCCGCAAAGCATTTGACCGGGCGTTGCTTGACTTGTTTTCCAGAAAAAGCCAAGATAAAAAATTATAAGCATAAAAGGATAGTCGAGCAATAATTGAATTAAATATTCAATTAAACTGATTTTTCGTTCATATATACGCTGTTCATTTTTGATTTTTTGATCATATTTTTTTTGTATTTCACGTATAAAGGCATCGCCGCCGCGACGTTCTTTCAATTCCGATATGTAATTTTCCGTAAAACTCAACGTTCCCCATACATAACAACGAACCGGCGTCCATGCTATATAACGCAAAAAAAACCATACAAGCGCAAAAATTAATAAATCTATAATAAAAGATTTTATCCTCTCAGACGTTGGCGCTTTCTTTTTTTTTTCTGAAATATCACATATTACATCAGCATCGTCATTAATAAATTCTTGCTGATTTATAGTTTTTTTTTTATCTGAATTTTTTTTTACCATATTTACTGTTTTAATCATATTTTTGCTTCTTCTATTCTATTTTTTATTTTAAATTTTTTTCATTATAACAATGATTTTTTAAATAATTTTCAAAAAAATTAATCGTTTTTTACCCGCAAAATATAACCTGCCGGTAATTAAATATCATTATCATAAAAAACAAAAAAAAGCTATAAAGACGACTCAGTTTTTATTTTTTTCGTATTTAAGACTTTCTGACATTATCTTTTACTGAATTTCAATACATTATCATTTTCTAATTTATTTATTATTTTAATATTAAAAAAGGTAAAATTATAAAAAAATTATGGTTTAAAAACCGGGCGAAACGAATTAAGATAACCAACATAACCTGGCGTTTCTTTATAACGATACGACGCGCAAAAATTATTCGTAAAAGAATCATACCATGCCCCGCCACGCAAAATACGATTAGCGCCAGATGTATTGTGTAACGAATCGAGCGCGCCGGCGGCTTCGGGGTAAGCCGCGCTGCCATCCCACCAGTCGCGACACCACTGCCATGCATTACCCGCAATATCCCGCAGCCCGTAATAACCCATAGGATTATATGTAGTTATAGCGCGCGTACCTTTACCAGAACCATTAATATTACGCTCATCGCCGGATTGCGTAAAACCCGTATTGCATAAACTATCATCAGACGGCGCCGCCGTACCCCACGGCCATATTTTATTCGCCGCATTATTTGCCGTCCAGTTCATAAATTTAACGCCGCGTGCCGCTTTTTCATATTGCGCCTCAGTTTGCAAATACTGCGAATCGCCATCAGTATCATTAGGCGCCGCTGATTGCACGCCCGTCATTAGCCAATATGAATAGCGTTTAGCATCGTTCCAGCTCATATAAACCGCCGGATGATCATAAGAACCGCCCGGATCGCTCCAGCTGCCCTGTAAAGCAGGCGGCGCCGTTGAATTACGCCAGTTTTTAAACTGCTGATTGGTAGTTTGCGATTCAGCTATGTAATATGAACTCATGCGCATCGTTGTAGCCGCCCCGCCATAAGTGCCGTCGCCGCGTTCAAACGGGCCGGCCGGTATTTTTATCATTTTTACGGAACTGTCACGAACGCATGAGTATTTGCGAAAACCTTTAGAATTTTCACCATCGAACACAAACGCGGACGGAGTTGTTTCAGCCGTCCAGGTAAGCGTTTTCGTACCTTTCATGCTCATATCAACATTATCAGATACAGTTACTTTTATACTCGCCGCCGCGCGCGAATTTCGCACATAAATATAATGCACGCCATTCGTAAAATTTTGCGAATAACAACCGTTATTATCGCTATTTGTATCAGCATTATCGATAACTCCAGCGCCTTCCCACTGCACCACGCCGGAACACGAAGCTATCGAAAGCGCGCCGCTGCCGTTATAGGCCGTATCGGTCGAATTATCGGAGTTTTTAGCCGTTACGCACAGTTCAACATGACCGCCTTCTTCGGTTGATGCACCGGAATCCCACCCATGAGAAACATCAACATTTCCGACTACTTTTGTGGTTATATCGAAATACTTGCCGGATGGCGCCGGAGACCCTCCGGCCGTAGCCGGATGATAGCATGGACGAAACGCGTACGTACTCATAGAAGCCGGTGTTTTAGAATAACGATATGACACGCGAAGATTACTCGTACTGGTAGTATTCCACATGCCTCCACGCAAAATTCGTTCGGCATATACGGTATTATGCAATGGATCGAGCGCACCGGACGCTTCAGGATAATCAGCCAGTGCATCCCACCAATCACGGCACCACTGCCATGCATTGCCCGAAATATCCTGCAGCCCATAATATCCCATGGGATTATAACTCCGCGTAATGGAAAGCGTGCCTTTACCGCCGCTTAAATTGCGCTCGCCGCTGGATGCCTCATTGCCGTTATTACATAAACTATCATTTAAAGGAGCGGTAACGCCCCACGAATAATTCTTATTAATTGCATCATTTAACGACCAATTCATAAATTTAACGCCGCGCGCCGCTTTTTCATACTGCGCTTCAGTTAGCATATATTGTGAATCGCCATCGACGTCATTTGCCGCCATAGATTGCGCACCGGTCATCAACCAATAAGAATAACGTTTAGCGTCATTCCATGTTAAATAAACGGCGGGATGATCATTATACGCCGGAAGCCCCGTATTATTTTTCCAATCCCCCTGAAGCGCGGGAGCGCTCGCACCGGCGGTAGTTTCAGGATTACCGGAAAATATATCGCCGGCGGCTGCGCGCCAGTTCTTAAACTGCTGATTGGTAGTATGCGATTCGGCTATGTAATACGAACTCATACGCATGGTTGTCGCAGCGCCGCCATAAGTATTATCACC
>CAYQWL010000164.1:0-8793 GCA_964421195.1 uncultured bacterium
CATGCCGGCGTTTTCGGCCCCGCGTCCGAAACCGCCGCCGCTTCAACAGGGACTTTTTCACAATACGAAACTTTAACGGCGAAAAACGAACAATTATTAAAAAAACCGCTCAATAAAGTAACGCCGGTTGCAATGCCTCAGCTTCCGCCCGACGACGTTCTTGAAAAAATATCAAAAAAAGAACTCGTTAAACTTTTTAAGGAATTTCGTTCACAGCTTCAATCGATGGAAAGCCGTATCGATAATCTAATTTTACGCCTCAATAAAAGAAGGTAAGCGATGCCCGATACAGGCGCGCATGAAAACAAAAATATAATCGAAAAAAACTCTGCCATAAAAGCGGCGCCGGCGAAGATACTTCATATAGTAAGCTCTTCGGTTATCGGAGGAGCGGAGAAATGTTTTTTAGAAATGCTTTCTATCGCCCGCGCTTTAAATTATGAAACCGCCGCGGTTTGCAGCGGCGGTTTTCTTGAGAAAGAAACGCGCGCTATTTGCAATAATGTTTACACGGTTCCCATGATCGATAACGCTGATTTTTATTCTTTATACAGGCTGTATCGTATCATCAAAGAATTTAAAGCCGATTTATGTCATTTGCACATGAACCGGGCTACTTTACTTGGAGCAATAGCGGCACGAATTGCAGGCGTCGTATCGTTAGGAACGATCCAGGGCGAGGTAAAGCCCATTTACGGCTACTTTCCGGATTATCTGACTTTTTGCTCTGAAAATACCGCAAATTTTTTACGCACCCGTTCACGCGCCGCCGCGCAAAAATCTTCGTTTTTTCTTTATAATTGTGTTGACTGCGGCGCGCTCGAAACTGATTCTCTTAACGGCGGCCGGTTCTATCTTCGCCAGGAATTCAACGTGCCGGAAGACGCTTTTATAGTATGCCAGATTGCGAGAATGCATAAAAATAAAGGGCACAAATTTCTTATAGACGCGGCGGCTCGCATTATAAATAAAATCAAAAATTTATATTGCGTTTTCATAGGCGGCGGTGATGATAATTATATGAAACTTTTACGCGGCCAGGCCGAAAAAATGAATATTTCAAACCGCGTCATTTTCGGCGGCGTTCGAACCGATGTGGCAAAAATACTTTCAAGCGTAGATTTATTCGTTCTTCCTTCGCTGCAGGAAGGAATCCCCATTACCATAATGGAAGCGCTCGCTCTCGGCGTGCCCGCTGTCGCTTTTAACGTAGGCGGCATTTATGAAATATCAGGCGGCCGCGCCGGAGAACGGTTCGTCGAACTTATTACGCCCGGTAACACACAGGCTCTGTCAGATAAAATTTTCGAAATTTATGGCGATTATTCTACATATAAAAATAATGCGGCAAAGGCCCGTCTTTATATAAGAAAAAATTATGATAAACCTCATTATATAAACGATATTAAAGCATTATATAATTATATATTAAAGCGCTCCAGGTTTCAACATCAGAACGATATTTAGCCCAACCGGGCCGTTAAAATTTTTAAAACTGTAAATAATTATATTGCTAAATAATAAATATTTATGTATAATAACTCAGGAAACAAAGATAAATAAAACAAATACAATCGTGATTATAAAATAAAACTATAAAATAAAACTATAAGGAGCCGTATATGAAAGAAAAAGTTATGGAAATTATCGAAAAAATCAGGCCGACGTTAAATGCGGACGGCGGCGATATAGAATTCGTCGATCTGGTGGACAACGTTGTAAAAGTAAGACTTAAAGGCGCATGTCATGGTTGCCCTTTCGCCGCGATGACTCTTCAAAACGGCGTTGAAAAAACTATCAAACAGCATCTTCCTGAAATAATCAAAGTTGAAAATGTAGGATAGCGGCCCGGCAGGGCCCGCCGCCTGGCTGGATAAAAAATCAAAACTGCCGGCGCGTATAAACCACGCGCCGGCAGTTAGTTTATAAAGATTGGCCGGTAAAGTTATTATGGCGTTTAAAATTATATCCATATTCGGAACACGGCCTGAAGCCATTAAAATGGCGCCGGTCGTCGCTAAGCTCAATGAACTTGCTTCACTTAGCGAAGGAGCGCTTGTTTCAAAAGTACTGATAACCGCCCAGCATCGTCAGATGCTCGATGAAGTGATGGAAATTTTTAATATTAAAGCCTGCCGCGATCTGGACTTAATGAGTGAAAATCAATCTCTGCAGGAACTCACTTCTAAAGTATTGATCGAAACTTCAGGATATCTTATTTCCGAAAAACCCGATTTAGTGCTTGTTCACGGCGATACCACGACCTCCATGGCCTCAGCCCTCCCCGCTTCTTATCAGATTATTCCAGTAGCGCACATAGAGGCCGGACTTCGCACCCGCGATATTTACGCGCCTTTTCCAGAAGAAATAAACCGCCGTTTATGCGATATCATCGCAAGCCTGCATTTCGCGCCGACCGAAACGGCCCGTAAGAATCTTATTGCAGCCGGAGTTTCTGAACGCGGTATTTATGTTACCGGCAATACCGTCGTGGATGCGCTTTATTACATATTAAAAAATAAAGCTATAAATCCGCGTTCGCCCCGCATACAAAAAGCCATATCTGAAAATAAAAAAATCATACTTGTAACGGCGCATCGGCGTGAAAATTTTGGCGTGCCTTTCAAGCGTATGTGCGACGCTTTTTATAAAATAGTAAATGAAAACGATGATGCTGTAATAATTTATCCGTTGCACTTAAACCCGAATGTAAAAAATGCTATCAAACACAACTTAAATACCTTCAGCGGCGGAGCGCGCGAACGCATTATACTCGAAGAACCAATGCCGTATCTTGAATTTGTAACTTTAATGAGCAGGGCGCATATAATTCTTACCGATTCCGGCGGCATCCAGGAAGAAGGCGCCACGCTGGCCAGGCCGGTTCTTGTTATGCGTGAAGATACCGAGCGGCCGGAAATCATCGAATCAGGCTGCGCCGCTATCGTCGGAAGCGATGTCGATAAAATCGTATCGAGCGTTAACCGTTTATTATCTTCAAAGAACGAATACGATAAAATGTCTCGCGGCTCGGCATGTTACGGCACCGGCGACGCAGCGGTAAAAATCGTAAAAATTATAGAAAAAATAGCCGGTTTAAATTAAAATAACGTATCGTATAAATATTGATGTTATTTAAATTTCTTGAATATAGCCGTTAAAAATGTTATAATAATTCTTCTATGGATACCAGAAAAAAAAGAATAATACTTGTCATAAGCGATTCGCTTGCAGCGATAGCGTCTTTGTTTATAAGTCTTTTCATTACGGTTTATCTCGACCGCGGAATGATATTGCTGCCGGCGCGTTACAGTGAATATTCACTTTTTGTCACATTCGTAACGGCGAAAGTCGCCACTTTTTATTTTATGGGCCTGTATAATCGCATCTGGCGTTACGCTTCACTCGACGATCTCGTCAACATATTCAAATCTATAATTGCCAGTTCTTTTATTATAATCACTTATATTTACTTTATTCAGGCAAGTTTTCCGCGTTCGGTAATGGCCCTTGACATGTTCATAACTTTTTTTCTTGTCGGCTTTTCACGTCTTCTTCTCCGCTGGCGCTACGAATATTTATATATGCGCAAAAGACCGCCGGCCGAAACCGCCAGGACTATATTTGTTTATGGCGCGGGCGATGCGGGCGAAATGATAATACGCGAAATGCTCAAACATCCCGAACTCGGTTACAAACCAGTCGGCATTATAGACGATGACCGCGATAAGAAAGGGATGAAAATCCATAATCTACCCGTTCTGGGAGGCCGCGACTCACTGGCTGAATTAGCTTCAGATTATGGAGCCGCTGAAATAATAATTGCCATACCTTCGGCCACGGGCGGTCAAATGAAACCTATCATCGCCGCCTGCGCTGAAGCCAGAATAGGTGTAAAAACAGTTCCGGGCGTTTATGAACTTATCGATGAAAATGTTTATCTATCACAGATACGCGATGTAAAAATAGAAGATTTACTGGGCCGCGAACAGGTTGATTTAAATATCCATGAAATTAAAAATCATATACACGGAAAATCTATCTTAATAACCGGCGCGGGTGGGTCGATAGGTTCACAGATTGCAAGAGAGATAGTTAAATTTAAGCCGGATAAAATTTTTCTTCTCGGCCGCGGAGAATACAGCGTTTATCTTATGGATAACGAGCTTGGCCTCGATTATCCTCTGGTACCGCGTGAAGTTATAATCGCCGATATTCAGGACCGCGCAAAAATCGCCGATATTTTTTCAAAACGTAAAATAGATTTAGTTTTTCATGCAGCCGCATATAAGCATGTTCCATTAATGGAATCAAACGTCGATGAAGCGGTTAAAAATAACATACTCGGCACTAAAAATATCGCGGATGCCGCCTGTGAACACGGCGTAACAACCTTCGTTATGATATCTACCGATAAAGCCGTAAATCCAACTTCGGTAATGGGCGCGACCAAACGCGTGGCTGAAATGTACATACAATCCAGAGCTCATGACTCTTCGACTAAATTTGTAGCGGTTCGCTTCGGCAACGTCCTCGGCTCGCGCGGATCGGTAATACCGCTTTTTAAAAAACAGATCGAATCCGGAGGCCCGGTTACCGTTACTCATCCGGAAATTACGCGTTATTTTATGACCATACCCGAAGCGGCAAAACTTGTAATTCAAGCCGCCGTCATGGCTAAAGGCGGAGAAATATTTATTCTCGATATGGGAAAACCCGTAAAAATAGCGGATCTGGCGCGCGATTTAATAAGGCTTTCCGGCTTCGAACCTGAAACGGATATCGCCATTAAATACAGCGGCCTGCGACCCGGTGAAAAACTTTATGAAGAGCTTCTGACCGCCGGCGAAGGAACCATGCGCACTGTTCATAAAAAGATATTTATCGCCAGAAAGCAGGAAATAAACGGCGGAATGCTCGAAAAGGAAATATCTGCGTTAGAACGTCTGGCACGCAATAATAATCCATTTCAGATAAAGAAAAAACTTATTCAAATAACCGGAAATTATAAACCCGAAATACTCGAACGGCGTAAAAAACATCGCAATTCCAGTAATAACGAATAAACGCCAGTTTCGCTTCCAATGCTATGCCGGTTCTTGCCGTTAATTTTACACGGCATTTTATTTTTTAGCTTATATTATTTTTTATTTACAGGGCCGTAACGAACCATTTGAACGATATTCAACGCAGGATTCTTCGAATGATTTGATAATACGGCTATAATCAAAATATCCCGCCAGATGCGAAGGGCACAGGCGGCAATCGCTCGAACCAAAATGCGGCATATAAAAATCAGCGTTATTTATAATTTTACGGTTGCGTCTGCATTCATTACCGGCCGGCTCTCCTTCATAATAGTAAGCCGCTCGAAAAGAAACGGCAGAATGTGAAGACAGATAATCAATATGCCACCTTACTTTCTTATCTTTTTTTATATGCCGTTCAAGGCGCGCTAAAAGCGCGCGCTGAGCGGTGCCGGTATATACGTAAAAACCTTTTATAAAAAAATATTCTCCAGCGGCGCCTATTTTTATGGCAAATTCCGATTCGACTTCGAAGATTATATGATATATTCCAGATAAGCCGTTACTCGTTTTATTTATTTCCTTCTTCATTTTTTACTTTAACTCCATTTACCTTTTTTAAAAAATAAAATCGGTATTTAAAAAGTTAGACTTTCTATCGCGCGTAATTTTCGTGAAAATTTCCTTATTTACTTCATCCGACTTTGCCGCGACAAGCGTACGAATCGAAAACACTCTCAACGCATCGCTTACCGAAAGAGTGCCTTCCGCCGAATCTTTTCTTCCAGTAAATGGAAATGAATCCGGGCCTCTCTGGCACTGACTGTTAATATTTAATCTGCTGAGTTGATTGACTAAAAAATCTATAAGCTTTCCAATCAAATCGGGATTTTTACCAAATATCGCCGCCTGCTGGCCGACATCCGAATTTATAATGTATTCAACCGGCGTTTGTATATCTTCAAATGGAACTATGGGTACTACCGGCCCGAATTGTTCAAACGTATAAAGCTTCATACTCCCGGTAACCGGATAAACCACGGCGGGAACCATTATAGATTCATTGACCTCGCCTCCGCCCGGATTCATCACCCTGGCCCCATGTGAAACCGCATCCTGAATCAATTCACGCATATAAACCGTTTTATCTTTTTCCGGCAAAGGCGTAATATTGACATCCACGTCCCACGGCATTCCCAATTTTAATTGCGATACCGCGGCGCAATATTTTTTAATAAAAGTATCGGCTATTTTTTTATGAACAAATATAATTTTTAACGCAGTGCATCTTTGCCCATTATAAGACAGAGCGCCTGTCAGACACTCTTTAACCGCAAGATCCAGTTCGGCGTCTTCAAGAACGATTCCCGGATTTTTCGCGCCGAGCCCCAGAACGCTTTTTAAACGATTGGGCTTCGGATGCTGTTTTTTAAGTGTATTCGCTACTTTCGCGGAACCGATAAAAGCGAATACATCGATTTGCCCGCAAGCCATAAGCGGAGGGATTACCACATGCCCTTCGCCATATAAAGTATTTATAACACCCGCCGGAAATGATTCTTGAAACGCCTCTAAAAGCGGCTCGAAAAGAAGCGTGCCATATTTAGCGGGCTTAAATATAGTCGTATTTCCCATTATTAAAGCCGGTATTAACGTTGTAAAAGTTTCGTTCAAAGGATAATTAAACGGCCCCATACATAACACCACACCGAGCGGCGATCTGCGTATCTGCCCTATAATTCCCTGTTCAATAACAAATCTCGATGACAGCCGGTCGAGCTCTTTCAGCGATTCAATGGTATCGACAATATATTCAACGGTCCTATCAAATTCTTTGCATGCGTCATTATAATTTTTACATATCTCCCACATAATTAAATTAACTATTTCAGCGCGTCTTTCTTTCATTTTAATAACGAAAGATTTAAAACATTCAATGCGCCGCTCCACCGTCATCGTCGGCCAGAGGCCGCGGCCGTTGTCATAAGCTTTTCTGGCTGCGTTCAGCGCCTCTATCGCTTCTTTTTCAGTCATTAAAGGATACGCGCCTATTTTTTTCGCCGCTAACCCGCCGTTTTTTTTAATAAAAACCGGAGAAAAAACTTCCTGCATTTCAGCGTTCCAGGTACGTATTTCACCGTTTATTAAATAACGCCTCTGAATGGTTTCGTTAATTTTATATCTATCAGAAATGTCAGTTTCGGCGGGAAAAATATCGACAAGGTTTTTTTCATTTTTCATAATTACCTCTACTTTTTTAATTTTTTAATTCATGGTTAAAAACAAATATTTATAATTTATAGTATTTATAAATTATAAACATAACTATTAATATAAAAAATGTCAACTAAAAAATTAACAATTTTTTAGTTACAATCAATAATAAAAAAACATAAAACAATGAAAAAGTGAAAAAAACATTAAAATTAAAATAATTAATAATATATTTTTAATAAATCAACGTTAATAATATATAAATAAACTTGACACTCTCGAAACTATAAAGTATAATCCATACCATCAATCAGCACTCAAACTAAACGAGTGCTAACAGAATAATAAAACGGGCATTTTGTGAAGCCAGAACAATAACATAAGTTTCAACAAATAAGCCCGCCGGTCAAATCAACAACCAACCAGACTACTATAAATTTAAGGAGGTATTTTTTAATGGAAAATCTTAAACTCAGACCGCTCGGCAACAGAGTGATCGTAAAACCCGAGGTAGTTCACGAAAAAACGAAAGGCGGCATTTATCTTCCCGATACCGCTTCTAAAGAAAAACCCCAGATGGGCATAGTTATTGCCGTTGGCACCGGCCGCGTTCTCGAAAACGGCCAGAAAGTTCCAATGGAAGTAAAAAAAGACGATAAAGTAATATTTTCAAAATACGCCGGGACCGAAATTAAAATCGACGACGTAGAACATCTTATTTTAACGGAAAGCGACATTCTTGCTATCAGCGAGTAATTAATATAATCAATAAAATAAAAAATATTCAAAATTAATTAAACAAGGAGTGAATCACGGAAATGGCAAAAGAATTATTATATCAATCAGATGCGAGAGCTAAATTAGAAAAAGGCATAAATACTTTAGCGCAGGCCGTTAAAGTTACACTCGGCCCAAAAGGCTGCTATGTCGTTATCGATAAAAAATTCGGTTCGCCGACAATTACCAATGACGGCGTTACAATAGCTAAAGAAATCGAACTCGAAGATAAATTCGAAAATATGGGCGCTCAGCTCATTAAAGAAGTCGCTACGAAGACGAACGATGTAGCCGGTGACGGCACCACGACAGCTACGGTTCTTGCTCAGGCAATGGTAAAAGAAGGCCTCAAGAACGTTACCGCAGGCGCTTCCTCGATGGCTATCAAACGCGGCATCGAAAAAGCCGTCAACGCATTAGTCGAAGATATCAAAAAAACCGCTATCCCGGTTGACAAAAAAGAAGCCATAGCTCAGGTTGCATCGATTTCATCGCGCGACGCCAACATAGGCGAACTCATTTCTAAAGCGATGGACGAAGTTGGCAAAGACGGCGTTATCACCGTTGAAGAAGGCCAGAGCATGGGCACCGATCTTGAAGTAGTAGAAGGCATGCAGTTTGACAAAGGTTATATATCTCCTTACATGGTAACCGACGCTGAAAGAATGGAAGCCGTTCTTGAAGAACCTTACATTCTCATATCAGAACCCAAAGTATCAAATATGAAAGACCTGCTCCCGCTTCTCGAAAAAATAGTCCAGATGGGAAAACCTCT
>CAYQWL010000165.1:0-8520 GCA_964421195.1 uncultured bacterium
ATCGACCGTAGTTATCGATAAATCGATATGCTTTCCTCTATCGAGAGTTACGCCGTCAGACTTTTTAAACACGAGCGGAACTTCATCGGTTGTGCCGTCTGCATTTTTATGGACATAATATACTCCGCCGCCGATCGGTTCCTTAATATCGGTGCCTTCATAATTAATGCGCGCCGGCATAGCTGCCTCTATAAGCGGCGGCGTTCTATCTTTAGTACGCACGCTCTTGGATACGGCATATTCTGAAGCATTTAAAACCACATCCCAGCTTTTTACCTGCATTGAATAAAATATGTAATCATAAAGGTTCCATGCATATACCGAGTGTTTTTTATTTTCGCCTATATGTGGAACTATACCGAGCATACCAAGACGATCGACCCAGATTTCAAATCCTTTCGCATTTTTAGAATGCGCCCTGATTCGAATACCATCAAAATTCGAATTATTCATATCGAGAGTTTCGGTAGGTATGAAAAGTTCTACCCAGCGAGGATTTTTTGATACGGACGGCATGCGTCCCATATAATAATGTTCCTTAACATTAGAACTCGTTACGCCTCCTATCACAATATTTCGTTCTCCCCAGTATGCCCTGTGATAAAACGTATAATCCGGATCGCCGGCGCGGTGGAATTCAAGCATTAATTCTTCAGGCGGCAAAACTACTTCGTTAGTATTGATAAATATATTTAACGACAATATACCGCCGGTCTCAGGAATTTTAAGATAATACGGTTCGGGGTTAAATCCAGCCGGATTTTCCGGAGTAGGATCTTCTTTCGATTTTAATCTTAAATAAAAACTCTTTTCACCCGCATTTTTAGACGATATCTTAACGGATTCCGTGCCGTCGATACTCTGTTCAGAATTATGAATCTCTTCGTCGGTTAAGTAAGAATAATCCTGGACAAAATGACGCGGCGAAATATTACCCTGCCAGTCGCCAAATTGCTTGAATACTGTAGTCGCGCCTATATGATCGACGCAAATTTCGCAATTAGCCGCTTCGATAGTAAGCGACTTAACTATTATTACAGCCTCTTTCGGAATATTTAAATCGCCGGGCACAAGGGCATAGACTGGAATAACGATAGGCGTCCACTCGCCATTTTCAGGAAACATTCGTCCGGCGTCTATAAAATTTTTCTTAAACGCCAGTTGATCGGTAAGCTCAGTTTCAAATTTATCGGTAAGTTTATAAAGCGAATGGTCTTTAACGAGCTTAGCGCTTTCGAATATTTCATCGTAAGACAGATCATTGGTGCCGCGAAGTATCGAAAAATCGGGCGGCCGTTTTGATTCGGGAGATAACTGCGCGGCGCGATACTTAGCGATAGTAAGCATAGGATCGTTTTTAATGTTTTCGATAATAAATTCAACGCCGACATTCACTTCAGAAAGGCTGTCGCGTGAATAATCCGTTTTTTTAGTCGTAGTCCAGATAACCACTGCGCCGCCGTTATAATCAATTTTATTCTGACCGCTATCGGACGGCCATTCAAATTTAAGCTTATTTGAAAGCGATATCGAAGAACCGGCCATCTCTTCAGCGGTAAGCCCGGTACGCGGATAAGATATATTATCGAGCACGGAAGACACTTTTAAAGCGAGTTTATCGGTAAAAGCGCCTTCATTAACAATTTGAGGCGACGCCATAGTTTTAAAATATTCATCATCGAATACAGGTTTTACCATAAAACCCGACTGAAATAATCCGTCTTCGGTTTTTAAAGTGGAAAAATCCTGAAAATTTTTCTTTTTATTATCGAGTTCAATTTTAATTTGAGGCAGATAATTTTTAACCCCGGCGCTCGAATGTATATCGATAAAATCTACAAATACCGCCACGGTATCATAATTAACCGGAGCAACAGTCATATTTTCATAAGTTCCGCTCATGGCAAAAGCTAAACCAGATATCTGACGGCCTTCAAGATGGATCGAAGATATATCGATATCTAAAGGCGTCCAGACGCCATGATCCGGCACGGCTCCATATTCATAATAGTTTGAAGATCGGCCAAGCCCCTTAGCATCGAATTCATCTTCAAGTATATCCTTATTAAAGCCAAAATGAATTCGAGTATTCCAGGTTGTACCGTCGGAAAAGGCTATCGCAAAATTATCTACGGTACGTTTAAATTCACCCTCGCCGACCGGCTGAAATTTAGCCCAGATTCTGAGGATATCGCCAGCCTCTACATTAAGTTTAATATCGGCATTTTTAAAATAACCGATGGAAGCTTTTTCTGAATCGTTTATTACTTTATATGAGTACTGTCCTATTTTTTTATCTTCTTTAGTGCCGATCAAATTAAAAATATTAGTCGCAAGCAATGTCGGAAACGCTTCCGGTTCATCGAGCCACGCTGAAGTTTTTATATCCCACTGACCGTCCCAGTATCCAAACACCGTTGCCGAATCGTAAGTATTACAATGATGATCGACAGTGCCTATGGTAATATCAGGCTTTTGCGGCGGAGTGAAATCGACCGTGGTTTGATCGAATGCCGCAAAACCGATTTGATCGAAATATACTTTACTGCCGGTATCAGCTATAATTTTAAGCCTTATTTTACATGTGCCCGTCGGAGTAATAAAAAACGATTTACCGCCAACATTAAGATAATAATGTATCCACGCCTGGCTATCGACGCCGTCAAAATCGGTTTCGAATGTAACGCCTGAAGCATTCGGATTTATAACATTATCTTCTCTATTATAACAAATAGCCTGAAGTTTTGTTCGCGAAGACAGAGTTTCTTTCTTTATCCAGAGGCCGAAAGCGACTTTAATATTCTCGCCTATATTATAATCTTTATGAAGCTCATATTCTCCAATAAGACTGCTCATATCCATAAAATTAGCCCATGAAAACATACCATCGAGAACCTTTCTGGCGTCCTCAGAAAAATATCCGCCCGAAGGTACGTTTTCGTTCCAGCCGTCAATGTAAGCGACATCATACAGCGGACCGGTTCTTCGTTCAAATGAATAAGCGTTCCTGATATCGTAATTAGAGCCTTTAACCTTGACTTCTTCTATCGGTGTTATAAAAACGGGCAGCTTGCCTTCTTGATCTTCTCTGAGGTCCCAATCACAGGAATTCAAACTACCTGATACAATTTTTCTTTTAACCGGATCGGCAGGCATGATTTCACCGAGAGTAACTAAATAATTAGTAACTGAATTAGTCTCCCGGCCATCCGCAAATGAATTCCATGTTATTTTTAACGTTTTCGTACTGAGAGTTTCCGGAACTTCAATTTCGTTCAAACATATTGTACCAACTTTAAATTGTTTTTTAGTCAATTGAGCATAAAGCGGATTGGTAGATTCACTCAATTTTTTAGTACGGTTGCCAAGAGCATCTGATATCTGAAAATCAACATCGTAATAAGTAAGGTCGGAATTACATGGAATTGTATAGTAACCATACCAGTAATAACCATTTGGATGCTTCTGGGGTACACGGTTACAATTAAAATCGATATCGCCGCTTAAAATTTCACTATTGACTTCACAGGTAGCTTTTACTTCAACCCAGTCATCTGATGGCGAATCGCTGCGGCGAATAAAAAATTTACCGTCTTTAAAATTACGCGGATCGGCCGTTATTTCATCGGTGCAGAAAGCCCACAAAGTAAGCGTATGCCCTATAAGAGCTATTGAATTAGTGCCATACCCGGTATTATCTTTTTCGACGAAAGGCGATATATCGCCGTCAAGCCTTACATTTTCACGATCATAAAACACCTGTATATCGGCTACCACCGGCGGTGAAAGATCTATGCAAAAACGCCGTTCAGGAGAAGCGATCATCTGTAATTCGCCATGTTCATCAAACGCCCACACTCTGTAATGAAAAATCGGACCTATTTCACCATTAATATTATGCGCTTCATCGACTGCCTGTGTAAACGCGGTTTCAACCGTATGCGACGATAAAAAATAATCGCTGAATACTTCGGTAAACACAGCTGGTTTTTTATATTTAATAGCCGCCCATGTAATATCGTAAAAATTTTCAGCAATCGACGATTCATCGACTGCATAGACATAGCGAATTTCATCGGTCCTGATTGAAGTCGAACCGGGATAACCCGGCATATAATCGGAATAATACATGGAATGATGGAACCCGAAAGACTGAGAAGGATTATCTTCATCGAGAATAGCGTCTTCCTTAACCGTTAAAAACGGCTTTAACGTAGCCACAGATTCGACATCTTTATATGGTTCGTTACAAACCAGAACAGGACTATTTTTATTAATTCGATTAACGTCGTCAGGAACTTCAGGAGTGTTATTTATATGCATTTTTATATAACCATAATCGCCATACTCGGCCATTGAAAATCTTGGCTCAAGACCGTTAAATACTTCATTAGAAACTATACCGAGCGACATTTTATGATCGCCGCCTTCGAGCGGCTTGCTTACGACGATTTTATCAAGCGCCGATTTATCGGCGTGAAATATTCCTTTGTGATTCGAAAAAATGGCTGGCGCGCCTTCGATTTTAGAAGCCATTACATCTTTAAAAGTACCGCTTTCTTTTATCTGTTTATAAACTACAATAGAAGTGCCGCGGCCGTTATTTTGAAAATCGTTAGTATTGGGCTGCGGAACGGGAAAAGCATGCCATAATTTATAACTCGCCGCACCCTTAAAAGCTTCACTTCTTGAATAACCTTCAAATTTATAACATAATCCGTTTAATTTATTGCCGGCGCTTTTTTTCTGATGCAATACATATATAACAAGATGGTTCCATCCGGTAAGCATGGACATGCTCAATGGGACCTGAACGCTCTGACGATGCTGCGACTCATCCTGATTATACATGTTATATTGATCGCTGAGCACTTCGCCGTTCAAAAATATCTGGCTCGCCATATCAGCGGCATAAGTTAAAGCTATACTATCGCCGGAAGTCGAATAAACCCATGTTTCATACTTGGTAAGAGTATTATCATTGGCGGAATCTTCACCACGGTCCAGATAATCAAATTGAGCGGGATCTTCACTCCACGAATTTTCCACCTCAGACTGATTGGCGGCATTAAACCAATTCGCCGTAGTAACATTAACCGATACAGGCGTGGTCCCTGAAAATTCCGCGAGTATCTTCATAAAATCAAATGTATTTTGCGGAATATAATCGGCATTCTTAAAAAGTTTAAGCCTCATATTGGTATCATAACTATCGGGCAGATTAGTAATACGCCATACAAATTGCTCTCCGGCGGCATTTTTAAGTTTGTATGAATCGACGGCGCCTAACGATCCGGATAAAGCGGCATGCGGCGATTCAAAATAAGCCATTCCATTAAAAAATAAAGAACGAACATCGTCTGAACCATCTTCGGTGCTCACATATTGAAGCGTTTCGGGCGGCTTGGATTTAACCGGCGTAAGGAAACTATAGTTACGTTTGGAATCCTTAGCGCCATAAGCGAAAAATATAGATTCGGTATCTTCAGTTGCAGCGGTATTATAATTTCTTAATTTTACCTTATTTTCAACTTCACCTATCATCATTGTTCCGGTTGCAGGATAATCTGTATAGATACCCATATAACCAGGATTATTTTGATCGTAAAAATAAACTCGCGCCTTAGCATAAATTTTATTCGCCGCGCCGTACTTATCTATAAAATTATAATTGGCAGCCACATTAAAAAGATAACGTTTATCAGATGGAAAAGCATTATCAGTAATTACGAAAGATGAAGACGAATATAATTTTGGACAGGCGGTAATACGATCGGCGCTGTCGCCGTCGTGTCTTGTAATATCCGCCGGTCTGGCTCCGTTAAATAACGTAAGCGTTCTAATTTTATCGGCTTCACTGCCCGACGCGGATTTATAAAAAGTTACTTCGCAGGTTCCAAGAGTTTTAAAGCCGTTCGCGCCAAAAGCATCTACGAATATACCGTTAGGATAACCAGCATACCACTTGAGATTTTGCGACGCCATGGTAACGAAAGGCTTTCGAGCGATTTCAAACGACCAGGTCTGGGCGTATTTATTTTCTTTGCCCATATCGTCTGTAGCATAAACAGACCAGAAATATTTACCATCGGCAAATTCTACCGTCGATTGATATTCGAGTTCAAGATTCGAACCATCAGGCGAAGCGGGAGACGAATAATCGAAAATAACACGATTTAAGGGAGTTGTCAGAGGATCGGTAGCCGGCCACGCATTTTTAAACACCACTATGCGATAGCGGCGGCGCACTTCCTGCGGCATGGCATGCGTCCATTCAAACTTAGGTTTGATAGGGCTGTATGATTTATCGACAGGCTTTACAAGCTCGCCCGAATAAAGCGTAACTATATTAACCGCATAATCTTCATATTTACCCCACAATCCCGTATCGTCAGAGTTTCTAATCGACCAATAAAATGTAGTTCCATACTTATTATTAGCCGGATCGGGCGGTGAAGGGACTATATCGGTAAGCGGAGTATATTGGGTAGCCGTAGTTTTTGGCGGCTTGCCTGAAACCAGAACTTCATAAGCCGGAGAAGGTTGATATAGCGCCGGAGCGCCTGAAATTTTAGCATTTTCACGACTTATAAGAAATTCATAAGAAATAACGCCCGGATCGAATTCGGCTTCCACATAAAAATTCCAGTGTTGAAGATATTTAACCGTATTACCGGCGATATCGCTCACCCATACGCTCCAGTAATATGGCCCGTCAATAGGCAAATTAAGTCCGCTCGCCGTATAAACTATCTTACCGGCGGCATTCGGAATAACATAACCGGTATCGTATTTAATTACGTTACGCGGAATTTCGATAATAAGCCTGTATTTATTTATACCTGACGCCAGGCCGCCAGGCGGATTCGGATCGGTAGCCGGCGTCCACTGAAAAGTAGGCGAGCCGGTCGTTATATCAACGCCATTCGCATTAGGCTTTTCAAAACTTTCAATAGCCCACATTTCGCCTGGTACGGGCGGCGTTGTATCAATTTTAAGCTTCCAGGCGGCGCCGTAATATCTTTCGTTGCCCGCTTCATCGACCGCTATAATATTCCAGTTATAGTCTCCGTCAGGCAAAGCGATATCGTTGGTGAAAGGAGACGTAACATTATTTTTTTGATAAGCTAATGTAGTGCCGACTCCTTTATTAATACGTAAATTATATTTAATCGCGCTCGTAACTGAATAATTATCAGTAGCAGCCGTCCATTGAAATTTAACTTTATTTTCTTTAGAAATATAACCGTCAACCGGCGATACTTTATTTCCTTCATCGGGCGGCGTTAAATCAACGGTAAATTTCCAGGCGGCGCCCCCGTCATAAAGCGATGAGCGGCCCGAACGATCGTAAGCCCGAACATTCCAGGTATATTCGCCTTCAGCAAGCCCGGTTTTAGTAATACTGCCCGCGCCAAACGCTGTAACCGACCAATCATTACTTCCGGCATCCTCAGGCGCGCGTATCACAACCTTCGAAGTAGAAAAATCAACCGGTCCGCTCACTTTCAATAAATCTATCCTGTCAACGCCTGAAGCGCCGGCTCCCACATCGTTTGAATTAGTCCATTCAAAATTCACGAAGGTGTCTTTGGTTTTAAAATTTTGAACCGGCTTGATTTTCGCGCCGGCCGTCGGATTCGTTAAATCGACTTTAAACAACCAGTCATCCTGATCAGGATTATAAAATTGAAAATTACCGGCGCGATCGAATACTTTTATATTCCATGTATGAAGACCCTGCGCAATATCGGTAACCGTAGTCGAAGTAGATGTGCCGCTATACTTTAAAATATTATCAATATATAACTCATAACGCGCTACGCCAGAAGCTATCGCGGCGGGTAAATCTTCGGCTTCGGTCCATTCAAAATATACATTTTTAGAGCTCGAACAAAACATATCAATCTGCCCGTCGGCAAAAAAACGGCAATGAGGTTTTACTTTAGTTCCAGGTTCAGGTTTGGTTTTATCATAATAAAAATCAAGGTCGCCGCTATACCATCTATAATTATAAGCGCGGTCATAAGCCCTTAAATTCCACTTATAATGACCTTCAGTATAATTAAACGGAGCAAGCGTAATATTTTGAATTACACCCGTAGCCAGTTCGCCGCACTCTACTTTAGCCGAATAACTACCGGTAACGGAAGCGATATATAACTCATATTTCCTGATTTTATCGTTATCGGTCGATGGGGTCCATTTAAATTCTATAGAAGGATTGTTTGTAGCAAACCCGGCAACGGGTTTCGTCTTACCGCCGACCGTCGGATAAGTTCTATCTACTACAACTTTATAATTAGAATCATAAACAGTTGAATTAAGCGCCTTATCGTACGCGGTTATATTCCAGCTATAGCTTCCATTTGGAAGAGAAGCGAAAACGCCGTCGCCGGCGCCAAGATTATAATAAAGGTTACCGGTAGTTTTATTAATAGTACCGATGCCCGGACATGTTACCATAAAATTATATTCTTTAATACCGCTGCCCGAATCCGTCGCCGCGGTCCATGTAAA
>CAYQWL010000166.1:0-8448 GCA_964421195.1 uncultured bacterium
AAACTGCCGTTTTACGCATATAATTCAAACGATTACTGGCTCGACATAGGCACGCCTGAAAAATATCTTGAAGCTAATAAAGATATTCTGGAAGATAAGGTCAATATTTCGGCGCTTTTAGATTTTAAAAAAAGCGGCAGTGTTTTTATTGGAGAAAACGCGCAGATAAGTAAAAAAGTAAGAATGCTTTCCATGGCGGCTATAGGCGAAAAGACCATAGTGCAGCCGGGCGCGACCATAACCGATCACTCGGTGGTCGGCAATCATTGCATTGTAGAAGAAGGCGCTCAAATATTAGGCTCGATTGTTTTAGACAATTCTTTTATAGGAAAAAATTCCAGGATAGTCAATTCTATAATAGGCCAGAATTGTAAGGTTATGCCTTATACTAACATTGAAGGCGGTCTTTTAAAGATAATCGGCGATGGCGCTTATATTCCGGAATATTCAGTTATTTAGCCCGACGTGTTTTGACGCGGTTCATAACATACATACCGATATGTACGCTGGCGCCGGGTTTTATAATGTGTTCGGGTGTACGGTTCGTTAAGCCGCATTTTTATGTAATATAAATATAGACAAGAATATTGCATGTTAGAAAAAATATCAGAAATAACAGATGCTATAACTAAGAAAATTTATGAATGGTTTGATTTCTTTTTCCGTTCAGGATCGGCGTTGCGTAAGCCTGGCAGGCTTATTATCGATTTCGATTATTTTGACTCGTCTTTTAAACATATAAAAGTCGAAGTTTACGATTGCTTATCTTCACGATTCGTGGAATGCTCTTATATTAAGGCGTCAGAAACTTTTAAATGGCGCCGCTATAGTATTTCGCTTGAGTTGAACGGCCGGAACTTTCAATGCGGGCCAGATTTTTTGATAAGGCTTACCAGGCCCCGGATTGAAGGCTGCGTTCAGCCCTTTATGATCGCGGGCATTTATTTAAAAGCGTCTGCTGAACGTGAATCTGATAACCGTGCCTCTGTGGTGGCAAGTTTTAACACATCTAACGGGGGGTTTAATAAATCCGGATTTATAGGGCCATATATTAATTCCCGTAAAACTGTTTTTATGATCGGGGATTTTGACGGCGGCCGGGCTTATGCCGTTTTTGATTCAATTAAAACCCGGCTCGAAAGCGCGGGCTTTTCATCTGAAAGATGTGGCGCCGGAAAAAATTCCGGTATTTTTGAATCTTTTATCGGCCGCCGCTTCCATGAAGATGATGTATCTGAAAAATGTCTTTCTGATTCTGTTTTTTTTCATGATGAAATTTTAAATGTTTCGCCTTGCGAATCATCTTTAACGCTTCAGGCTGGCGCCGGCCTGGAAAAAGTTGAAGAAGATGTTTGTCCGGTTTCTAAAATCGCTATTGAATCGGCGGAGGTAGAAACCGCCAGCGCCGTTTTGCAGCCGTCCGAATTTCCGGACGATCAGCCGGATCATGAAATTTTTCAGGACGATTCCGCTGTTCCGGCGCGGCCTGAAGTTGAAAATGGTTCCTTAAATAATGAAGTTATCGGCCGCGAAGGCGAGCTTACTCGTGAAAAACCAGCGCGGGATTATTTCAAGCTTCGTTTTTTTTCGAGCGATAGATGGGAGGAACTGGTAAAAAGCGTAAATCCCTGGTTCGTTAAAAGAATCATGAATAAGGCTGACGGTATAATGGAATCGGAGTATGAAATAAATGACTTTTATTATAAGTTAAATGAAGATATAAACTGGCATAATGATTTTAATTATTCTAACTGGCCTGCCGATGAAGGCTATAAGAGTATGTCGTCCCGTTTTTATGATTGTCTGCGCGGTGGTTCGATTAATAAAGAAGACGGCGTATGGCCGGCGAGCATACAATTCGCTAAAAATAACGAGTGGGTTTATCTCGCTCTTGCTTATAAATTAAGCGGAAAAGAGAAATATGCCCGCAAGGTCGCTTCGTTGTTTAAAAGTTTTAAGGCCGGTAATGAAATCGGTTTCGGGATTAATTTTTTTTCGATTTCGGTATGCGCGGAGAGGCTTTTATCATGGTTGATGACTTTCGAGCTTCTCGAAGATGTAGCCGATGATTTATTTGACGGTACTGAATTTTATGATTATTTTAACCGTCAGTTCGATTTTGCGTATGAACGCATTATAAACCGGCCGCGCGAACATGAACGTCATGAACGTATTACCGCTCTGGCATGCCTTTATGGTATTATGCTCCAGATCGGCGGGCGAAGCGCGCCGGCGGTCGTTAAGGCTTATAAAAAGTTAAAAGAAGAACTGGCGTTTCAAATTAATCCGGATGGCGCTCATATAAGTATGTCGCCCGTAGTGACGCTTTCAATTTATAAAGCTATTATTTATGCTATGATAATATCCCGTAAAGCCGTTTTAATGGCCGGGCCTTCATCCTCCGGTGATTTTGTTTTTTGCGATGAAGAATTTCGTGATACGCTGGGGCGTATCGGGGCGTTTTTATCTTTTATGGCCGCTCCCGATGGATGCCTTTATAATATTTCCGATTATTATTCATTTTTTTTCATGCCTTTTGATGAATGCTCTTCCGTGGATATCGTTCCTTCGTTACAGGCCGCTTCTTATCTATTGATGGATGGCGGTTTAAAGTTTTTAACCGCCGAGCATAAAATCGCTGAAATTGCTATGATATTTGGAACGCAAGGCGTCGGGGCTTATAACGAATTGCCGGTTAATGCGCCGGAAACGCTGCATTCGTATTTTAAAGAATCCGGTTATTTTTGCGTTAACGGTCATATCGATCCGTTCGGGGATAAAAATCGTTCGCTCAGGCTTATATTTAATACCGGCGCGCCTTCAACTGTTAAAGATATGGAAAAATTTAGTTTTTTTTTGCATAATGATATTTTTAATATAGCTATCAGTTCGGATGGCGTTAATTTCATTTCTGATTCAGGCCCGGCTTTATTTGTTAAAAACCGAAAGATCGCGGATTATAAGAAGAATTTATCTGCTCATGGCGGAATCGTGGTTAATAAAACTTTTTTTGAGGCGGTTTCCGTTTCAGCGGCGAGAACGGGTTTTAAATATTGTGAAAATGGCGGAGCGTATTTTGTTACATGCACTCATGACGCTTATCAGAGCGTGGGCATAGATGCGTCGGTAAGACGGAGTATATTGATGATTAATGGCGATTATATACTTATAATGGATGATATATTCAACTCCCGTAAAAAATCGCTTTATTTAGATGTCGATATATCTTTTCACGCGCCGCCTGAAATTGTAATAGAAAGCGCCGGACCGAATTATAGAAATATGTTGATATTTAATAGCAGGCGCCGTGAATCTAAGATGGTCCTGTTGAATCATTGCTCGCAGAAGATAGTTTCTTCAGTTCACAGGGCTTCTCTCGAACCGTTAGCGGGCTGGCATTCTTTTATGGCGTCTCAGCTTAATGAATCTTCTACGTTGATTCAATCCGCGAGGTTTACTAAAATGCCTTTGCGGGTTTACAATCTTTTATGTTTTGTAAGATCTGATGAGGCAGTTTCATCGATAGTAAAGAATTTAAAAATGAGTTATAATAAAATAAATTCATGTATCGAAATATGTCATCGTAATTTTAAAGATTCAATAAAAGTGAATGAAAAATACGAAGTCGATTTTCAGCGCGTTAAAATATAATATAAAAATATTATAAGAAAAAGATTATGGTTGACATTTATAAAAATATTTGATAAAATAACTATTGATTTATTAAATAAGGGGCTGTAGCTCAGTTTGGGAGAGCGCTTGCATGGCATGCAAGAGGTCGTCGGTTCGATCCCGATCAGCTCCATAGAATAAAACCCCCGAACCCGGAGAGGGTTCGGGGGTAATTTTTTAAGCGAATAGAGGTTTTTATGGTTTCGGTTTATAAGGTTGATTATCACGTACACCCTGATTATTCGTATGACGCCGCGCGCGATACTATCGATGAATATTGCGCTCGCGCCGTATCTATCGGTTTGAAGGAAATATGTTTTACTCCGCATTATACCGCGGTTCCTTCGGTTATTGATAAATTTGGTTTTGTTCGCAGGAAAGGGAAAAAGGTAAGTGTAACTGATGATTGGCTGGATGATTATATAGGCGAAGTTCGGACGGCTGGTGAAAAATATCGTAAAAACGGTTTAAAGGTTTTTGCCGGGCTTGAAATTGATTATTGTGAAAGCATAAGGGAATTTTTGAAAAAAAAGTTGATCGACGAATATAAAATAGATTATATGCTCGGTTCAGTTCATATAGTGGGTGATAATCTCGATATTATGATACCGTCGGAGGCCGAATATATTTTTAAAAATACTGAACCGGAAGTTTTTTATGACGCATATTTTAGTGAAATCGATAAGCTTATAGATTCCGGATTATTTCACAGTATAGCGCATATCGAAGGGTACAGGCGTTACGGAATTCATTATCACGAACATTATCGTGATAATAATCTCATACCATATTCTCGTTTTGAAAGAATTTTTAGTAAAGCGCATAAAAAAAATATGACGTTTGAAATTAATTTGTCGCTTTTTCGTGACGGTCAGAATGTTACAAATCCCGTCGAAAGCGTTTTAAAAATCGCTTATGATTGCGGAATACGAAGCGTGGCTATAGGTTCTGACGCTCACAGGCTCGGCGATCTTGCTTCGCGCGTCGAGGCGGCGGTCGATGTCTGCCATAAAATAGGTTTCAGCGTTTTTTCGGCAGTTTAATTTTCTTACTTTTGAAGATATTCTTCGAGTTTTATAAGGCAGCCGCATTGCTCGTTTTTTATTTCGTTTAATTCGATAATTTTGCTTTTTAAATCGGATGTAGCGAGTAGATATACTATTTTAAGAAGTACCGTCAGATCTTCGTAATAATCTTCTATCTTCCATAAAGGTTTATTGAAGATAAACTCATTGCTTAAATGCGTCACTAACTCGCAGGCTATTTCGTCGAATATATTTTCATCGCTGCGTTCACCTGAAAAAGATTTATCTATGAGATAAAACTTTTCGATTTTTTCAAAAAGCGCCGTTACGAAAGTTTCGACATTTTTTGAATAATCCGCTTCAAAATCGTTTATCAGTTTCCGGCTTTTGTCGAGTAAAAGAAGGTATTCGCGTGTTGCATCGTATGATTCAAGCATTTCGCAAATTTTCGAAGTTTCTTCGCTGATATGGCTTTTGATATTGAAAGCCGAGTGGATAAGAGCGTAAACTTTTTGCCGCGCATCGGAATTTTTATGGCCGCCGGTCAGCTTTAATATTTTTATATCGGCCGCCGTGCCTTTTTGCAGTTGTATTTGAAAAAAGAATTTTGAAAGCACAGGCCATACTTTTTGATTAAATTCTTTTTTCAAAAACCCGACGCGTTCATTAAAGGAAGATTTATAATCTTTTAAAGCTTTAATGATAAAAGATATTTCTGCGTTATTTTTTTCGATGTCTTTTTCGATTTTATGAGTTATTATGAAATCGGCTATGATGCCGATATTTTTATATAGAGAGTAAAGATCGTTCATAATGGAATATTCCATTATATTACACGCGTTTGCGCGTATGGCTTCGAGTTCTGATTTGATTTTTTCGAGCGGTGAAAGCCATGGGGAGTAATCCATGATAAAAGTTTCTATTATAGTTTCGTTATTGGCGGTTAAAGTTAATTTGCAATTTTTGTTTTCGTCCAATTTTTTTTTCACTTCGAGTTCGCGTTCAGTTGAATCCGAGATTAATTTTTTTATTTCTTCATTTAATTTTTCGATTTTTTTAAGCTCCGTTTTATGCTCGAATATTTTTTTAGCCGAATAAGGCGTCGGCGGTTCTATTTTTAATTCAAGCCCCCGTTTGAGCTCTTTTTCGAATTCCGCTATTATGGATTTTACCTGGCTTCCTTCTATGGGGCCTTTTTCATCTACGCGGTTTAATATGCAAAAAAATTTAAGATTTTTCTTCCGGGTGAAATCTATAGAAGCATTAATATCGTTTTCAGAAGCATGAGTGAATACTTTTTCAAAGAGGTTTTTTAATATTTTTATTTCTGAATTTTTAGCGGCTCCATTATTAGCGTTGAATACCCATAAAAGCACATCGGCTTTCTGCAAAATGGCGTCTTTCGTTTTTTTGTCGTCTCCGGTTTGAGTGGATGTGCTGAAACCGGGCGTGTCGATAATGTTGACTTTATTAAGATATGCTTCGGGATAGTAAAAATGAATGTATTTAATTTTAGATATATCGAAATTAAGCGTTTCTTTAGATGAATGTTTTAATTTTTCGAATTCATTTGCTGAAATTTCTTTAAAAGATTGATCGTCGAATTCAATAAGTATTTTTTGTTTTTCACCAAATTTAAATATCGACACCGCGAGCGTCATCGGTTCGGGGCCGACGGGAATTATTTTTTCGCCGAGTAAAGAATTGATTACCGAAGATTTGCCTGAATTATATTCGCCGGCCACAACGAGGTTAATGAAGATTTCATCTTTTTGAAAGCGGGATATTTTATCTTCGATATCGTATATTTTTCGTCTGATTTTAGCATCCATATCTTTAGAAATATAAGTTTTAACATATTCTCCAAATCTGCCGTTATAAAATTCCGATATTTTTTTAGCGTCGATATATTCTTTTAACATTTTATATTCTCCAGATAGCGTTATATATATTTACCAGGTGTTTATAATAGCTTATTTTAACATGGCGAGCGTTTCATCGCGGCGCAGTTCAATGGCTTTGATTGACTGTTTATTTTTAGTTAAATCTTCGGTTAATTTTTTTATGTTTGATTCAACTTTATTTATTGCAGTTTCAATATTATAACAAAGTTTTTTTAGTTCCGCGCAGCGTTCATCAAGTCTGAATATAAACCTGCCGAATGCAGTTTTTATGGATCCTGCCGCATTCGTTCCGGCTTCAGTTATTATACGTTTTAATTCGGTTTCATTTAGTAAAACCCGTTTTGCCAATAATTTTATATTTTCTTTAGTTTTATTGCAGTCAAGCCAGAAAAATAGTTTTTTTACGATAGTTTTGTTTAATTCTTCGGTTTTCATGGCGGAAAAAATAAAATTTTTAAAACATAGCGAAACATTAGCGGAATCGATTTTATTAAAAGATTGGTTGATCGTATTTTTATATAAGATAACGGCTTCTATCCCGGATGGATTGCGCGAAAAAAATTCCGTTTGAAATAAATCGCCCGCGAGTGAAGGCGCTTTATCTTTGAATTCGGATATTAAAAATTCAAATTTTGAACAGGTTTCATTAAAGCCCGTTTCGATTGCGTTATAACAATCGAATGCAATATTTGCCCGGATTTCATTTAAAAGTTTAGAGTCGTTTATTTTTTTTATTATTATAGATGCGGCGCGGCTGAAAATATCCTGCGTTTGCCGGTTAAAAAATGACGATAATTCGTTTAATTCGGACGTTAACGCTTCTTTGAAAGATATTATTTTATTTATTTCATCTTTTTGTTTTATTAATTCGCTCTGTAATCGCGAAATTTCTAAGGTCATGGCATCAGTGCGTTCGGTTTTAATTTTTATTTCGTTTATTGCGTTTTGTATGCCGCAGTCGAATATAGATTCGATTTTTTTATTATGGCTGTTTATTATGGCTGTTTTTGACGCTTTAAGCTTTTCTTCGATGGCTTTTTTAAATTCAGGCATATATCCGTCGCAATCGGCGATATTTTTTATATTCGGATCGGCTGCGGTGCGTTCTTCAAGATGGTAGCGGATGTTTTCGCTTATTTCGCCGCATAAAGTTATTTTTTTTTCGATGGCCGCGGATTTTATTTTTTTATATAGCGGAAACATCGGGGCGATTGAATATAAGGAATCCGCCGCCGTTTTTATTTTATTTCCAAGCGTTTTTTTTATTGAATCGCTCGCGTATTCGATAGCTTTTTTCGGATCTTCGGCCAGATCGATTTTTGAAACGGTGATTAATATCTTAGAATCGGGAATGCCCGATAAATATCGTTCGAAAAATTCGCGATCTTCTTTAGTGAATGGCTGCGCCGCACTTAATAAATAGATTACGGCGTCTGAACGGCTGATCCATTTTTCGCTGATGCGCGAGCGCACGGCGTCGGGATCATTTATTCCAGGTGTATCGACGATATGCATGTTTTTTAAAAAATCGGAAGGATATCCTATGCGTATGTTTTTTACTAAAGGCGTGTAACGGCCGTTTACGGTGATGTAATCGCGCAGAAGCGAAAGGTCGGTTTCGATATATTCCTTTCTGTCAAAAAATTCGTCGATGTTCAGCTCTTCGCCGTATAGACGTTTTATATTATCGAGCGCGGGTTTTAGAAAAACGTCGTAATAAGATTCGTTTTTATCGTTTATAACTATCGTTGAATCTGTTATAAATTCCCATTGCCTGCGTGAATAAAAATAAACGGTAAAAGAACTTTTTTCGGCATGGGTTATTTCGGTTTTTTTCGCGGTTTCGG
>CAYQWL010000167.1:0-8372 GCA_964421195.1 uncultured bacterium
CAATGTGGATACTCGCCACTTTTTTTCCTTTAGCGTTGAACATGATTAAAGTACAGAGCGTCAACGAAACGTTCGAACTCGAAACCGAAAACATCCATAATACAACCGATACGCCGCACCGTGAAGAAATAAAATTATCAGAACAGCCGGACATTCCCGATGTTAAAAATAAAACGATTTTAGAATTAGAAGACTTCAAATTAATCATGCGCAAATTTTTAACTCCCACGGCCGTACCCGAAACTCCTGGAATTGAAATAGCCTTTAATTATTTACAATCCGACGATTGCGGCGGAGATGCGATAAGCATATTTAAAACTCCCGGTAATTACATTCACATCGCGCTAACCGACGTCAGCGGGCGCGGCGCCGCTGCCGCCATTACGGCGGCCATACTTGGCGCAAAACTAAAAACTATCTGCACCACAAACGGCGAACTTAGAAAAATAATGTTCGATCTTAACAACATTGTTTGCGAAGACTGCGACAGTTATAATTACATAACGCTATTTTTACTTCAAATATCGCCAGGCGGCGGAAGAGCCGCATTTTCAAGCGCCGGCGGCATGGCCGTTATCCATCATATCAAAGACGGCTCCGGCTCCGTTATTCACGAATCGCGAAATTCACCCCTTGGCGTTATGAAAAATTCAGATTTTAAAGAAGGTATTCTTTTATTAAATAAAGGCGATATATTGCTTTTATATACCGACGGCCTTTCTGAATTAAAGAATTCAGCGGGTGAATCTTTAGGCCGCGATCGTCTGTGCGCCATGATTAAATCCGGCGCCGATTTAAGCGCGGCCGATTTAAAAGATTTAATAACACGGCAAATTATCGATTATTCCGCAAAAAAAGAAAATTATGAAGACGATATCGCATTCACGGTAATAAAGGTAGGTTAACCATGTCCGGATTTGAAAAACTTTTTATAACTAACGAATTACTGAATGCTCTCGCGGGATCGTTTTCTCTCAGCGAAGCATTTAAAAAAATATTCATTATACTCGAAAATCATTTAAAAATAAAAGGAGCCTCGGTCGTAATACACTCTCAGGCCGAACAAAAATTCGTTATACAGCATGGATTTCAATATAAATTAAGCAGAATGCACGTGCAGAAATTAATAGATTCTAACGTATTTGAATTTAATAAAAACGATATATTCGATATTTCGAAACATATAATATCTGATTCTACCGACTCTCAAATGAGCTATCTTTACTTTCCGCTATTCATAAATTCACGGCCCGGCGCCATGCTTTTACTTCACGTTAAAAATTCGGATATATCAGCAAGCAAAATAGACGCTAATTTAGTCGAGGCAATATCCGCGCCTATTTCCATAATATATGAACGCGAACTTTTATTCAACGAAACCGAAACGCAAAAAAAAGGGTTTGAATTTCTACACAGGCTGTCTAACGAAATTAATAAAACACTCGATCTCGAAAGCATATTAAGAATTTCACTTAAATATATCTGCAATAATTTTCAAAATATCGTACCGGTCATTGCCATATCACATTCACGATTCAAAATTATAGCGGCGGGATCATATAAATGTTTCGACCTTGAATCAGGCTTCAGCTCCGTTTTAGATCAGCTTAAAGAAAACTTAAACGAAGATGTGAGCGGATTTCATTTAATAAAAGAAACTCCAAAATTCAGCGATGACGAATCTGAAAAAAAACTCAAACTCAATACGGAATCATCGATGTGGCTGTCGCTGAATTATAATAGCAACATATACGGTTACCTTGGCCTGTTTTCTTCAGGAAAAGAACTCGAAAAATTAAACGTAAGTTCCATAAAATTTTTAACCTTAGCTTCAAATCATATCATCGGCGCCGTCGAAAACGCTCGTTTATATAACGAAGTAGAACGATTGGCCTCTATCGACGGTATGACGGGAGTATTTAATTACCGTTATTTTTATTCCCACCTTCAAACAGAAATACAGCGCGCCGGCCGCTATTCATTAGAACTTTCAATTATAATGCTCGATATCGATCATTTTAAGTCCTTTAACGATATGTACGGCCATCAAGCAGGCGACGATGTTTTACGCGCCGTCGGCCGCATTCTAATGGAAGAAGCTCGTAAAATAGACATAGTAGCCCGATATGGCGGCGAAGAATTTATACTCGTGGCGCCTGAAACAGATTTATCCGGCGCGCTCGGACTCGCGGAACGTATAAGATGCACAATTGAAAAAAACGATTTTACGGTCAAGTCTAAAAACGAAAACCTTTCTTTAAAAGTAAGCGTTTCTGTCGGCGTAGCTTCTTTTGTGTCTTTCGGCGCCGGAACGCACGACTGCGATTCATTAATCAAATCCGCCGACGACGCTTTATATCATGCCAAACACAGCGGCCGAAACAGAGTTTGCTTTAATGAAAGCGGAGATTTAAAACAATTCCGGAGATAACGATGAAAGATAATTTTAAAAAAACCTTAGAAATTCTCCATGAAAACGAGCAGTTAAAAAAAGAAGTGGAGACGCTCAGAACGGCTCTGCAGGAGCGCGAATTAGACCTTGGCCGCAATAAAAAAGGCAAGATGCTTCTTTCGCTTTTAAATCACGAACTCGAAGATAAAATAACTAACATAAATTTAGTCAACGATGTAATCGCGAATATAAAAACGGTCGAAGATCCTGGCATTATATGGCGTGAAATGTATAAAATAATCCAGAAAACCATCGATTACGATTACGCCGCGCTTTTTATCGCCGAAAAACACGCCGTTTACTTTCATTCAAAACGCCGGATAGAAAATCATTTTCTTAACAATATGCTCGATATGCTTCGCGAAAAATATGCCGGAATCGATAAAAATTACGATCTTACCCATAAAATAAGGCTGGCTAATCCGGATGAACTTCGTAACGCCGTGCTTCCTGCGACAAAAATAGATTTCGTTACCGAACTTATTTCCACTCCGTTAACGATAAAGAACCGCACTATCGGCATGGTTTATTTATTTTCACATAAAGCGCGTAAACTTCAGCAGGAACAAATAAATAATTTTTCAATCATAGTCAATAATGTCGTAGCCTTTATTTATAACGCTATTTTATATGAAAACGTTCTCAGCGCACAGAATTCGCTGGCCCGTAACGTGCAATCGTTAAAAAGTCTTCTCGACGTTACACGCGCAATGAGTTCAGGACAGATGAGTTATGAAAAACTTATCGAATATATTCTCGATATGGCCATAGTCGAAGTGGGCGGCGACGGCGGTGCACTGCTTTTACTTGACAAAAAAAACGACGAATTATATATAGAAGCCGCACGAAATCTGCCTGAAGAAATCGATCCAAAAAAAATGCGAATAAAAAGAGGGCGCGGCACCGCTGGTTCGGCCGCAAATGAATGCCAGCCAATAATTTCCATACATGAATCATTTAAAAATTTAATTACCACTGTCGATTACACAAATTATAGCGTTAAATATTTTCCGCCATTCGGCGATTATTCTGAACGCGCAAACGTACGATCTGGAATTTCCGTTCCGCTTATATCTTCCAATGAATCCATTGGAGTGATAAACGTTACTTCGTCGGCAAAAATATTCGATGAAGCCGATCTTGAAACACTTATGCTTTTCGGCAGCCAGGCAGCTAACGCCATAAACGTTTCACAGCTTAACGTAGTTGAAAAGCAACGTATAAACGAACTTTTAAAACTCAACGAAATAGGCAAAGCGCTTAATTCGACATTAAAACATACGGAAATATTCAGACTCGTAATGGACGCGCTTTCAGATTTAATGGATTTTTCCGTCGGAGCTTTTTTTATCGAAGAAGATATCAATAATTACAAACTCAATATTATATCCAGCGAAAGCTTGAGCAATACAACTATAGACAGCGTATGTGAAATAGTAATTAATTCATACAGCGATTTAACTAAAAAATATGTTTCACGCGATAATATTTCTATTGATTATGAAGTAAGCGACGGATATGAAGATATCGAAATGAAATCGCATATAATCAAATCTTACTTAGTTTTACCGCTTTTTATTAAAGGCCAGATTAAAGGGCTTTTAAACGTTAGCTCCACCAACGAAACCGGTTTTAGCGAAGATAATATGAGGACCCTTTCTACCTTCGCCTCTCAGGTTGCAATTGCAATAGAAAATTCCCGCTCATACGAATTAATGGAGCACAAAGTAAAAGAAATGTCGATGCTTTTTGAAGTATCGCGCACGCTCACTTCGACACTCGATCTCGATAAAGTTTTAGAATTAATAGTTTCAATTTCAGCTCAACTTATCGGCGCAAAGGTTGCCTTTTTAAGACTTCTTGACGAGGACACTCATGAACTTGTTATCAAAGCTTCATATGGAGTTACAGATCATTATTTTAAAACACAGCGCATTAAAATAAATGAAGGAATATCCGGCCGGGCCATAGAAAAAAAAGAACCCGTTACCGTCTTTAATATAGCCGAAAGCGATATCGTTAAAGATAAAAATTATATAAAATCACTTGGTTTAGTATCGATCGTGGCCGTTCCGCTTATTATTAAAAGCCGCGGCCGCGGAGTTATATTATGTTTTTTTAATAAATATCATTATTTTTCGCAATCTGAAATAACGCTTTTACAAACTCTCGCCTCTCATGCCTCTATCGCCATCGAAAACGCCCGATTATATGGAGATATGCAAAAAAATTACACGAGCACTATAACCGCGCTTTCAGCAGCCATAGACGCGAAAGATCATTATACGCACGGCCATTCTAAAAACGTTATGGAATATTCAGTCGCTATAGCTAAAGAATTAAAACTTTCAAAAGAAGAAATTGAAACTATCCGCTTCGCGGGGCTTTTACATGATATCGGAAAAATCGGAATTCCCGAAGTTATTTTGCAAAAAAAAGGCTCGCTCAGCGACGATGAATTCAATATGATATCCAGTCATCCGCAACTCGGCTTAACTATCATGAACGAAGTCGATTTCTTAAAAAAAATCGCGCCTCTCACATATCATCATCATGAAAAATACGATGGCACCGGTTATCCTGGCGCGCTTAAAGGCGACGCCATACCGCTCGGAGCAAGAATTATAACTCTCGCCGATAGTTTTGACGTAATGACGACCGCGCGCGTTTATAAAAAAGCATTATCTTTCGAACAGGCGCTTGCCGAAGTGGATAAATGCAGCGGCACTCAATTCGATCCCGGAATAGTCGATGCGTTTAAACGCGTCGTTAGTAAAATTAAGCATAAATTAAATTCTGAAAATGCTAACATCGCTAATTTAATAGCACTATCAAATTTAAACAACGTTAATGACGGTATCGAAGAATATTTTAACAAAAAAGAAGCATCTGATTACACTTCAAATAATTAAAATTATAATATAAGACTTTCGCCTTCCATCTCAGCGGGTTTTTCGATTCCCATTAATTTTAAAACGGTCGGCGCTATATCGCAAAGTTTTCCGCCTTCACGCAGACTAATCTTTTCGTCATTGCCGCTAAAAACTACGAACGGAACGTCAAAAGTCGTATGTTCGGTAAATGGCTCTCGTGTCTCATAATCGATCATCTGCTCGCTATTTCCATGATCGGCAGTTACAAGAACCACTCCGCCGCAGACTTCACGAAACCGCTCTATAACGCGCGGCAAACATTTATCGATAGTTTCAACCGCTTTTTCAGCCGCTGAAAGAATGCCCGTATGCCCTACCATGTCACAGTTCGCATAATTCAGCACTATAAGGTCGAATTTATTTTCATTAATACGTTTTAACAATTCTTCGGTAACTTCATAAGCGCTCATTTCCGGTTTTAAATCATAAGTAGCCACTTTTGGCGAAGCTATGAGCGCGCGTTCTTCTCCTTCAAATACTTTTTCCACGCCGCCGTTAAAAAAATAAGTCACATGCGCATATTTTTCCGTTTCAGCTATTCTAAGCTGTTTTAATCCGCGCGCCGCGATAATTTCACCAAGTATGTTTTTCAATGCACGCGGTCTGTATGCAACCGGAAATGAATATTTTTCGTCGTATTGAGTCATCGTGGTATAAAATAAATCTGAAACGACGGTCCTTCTTTCGAATCCGGAAAATTCTCCGGCTGGCGAAGTGAGAGCGAGAGTTAATTGACGCGTACGATCAGCCCTGAAATTAAAGAAAAAAACAGAATCGCCAGAAGAAATAAAGGCCAGAGGATTGCCGGCCGAATTTATTATTACTTTAGGCGTTATAAATTCATCCATTTCTTTTTTATCGTAACAGGCCTGTATTGCATCCTGAATACCGGTTTCAGAAATTTTTTCGCCGCGCCCTTCCGTCAGAGCTTCATAAGCGGCCGCGATCCTTTCCCAGCGCTTATCGCGGTCCATTGCGTAATAACGGCCGATTATAGTAGCTATTTTACCGACGCCCGCGTCCGCCATAAAATCTTCAGCCTGTTTTAAATAACCCTTTCCTTCGCTCGGCGAAGTATCACGGCCGTCCATAAATGCGTGCACGAATACATTTTTAAGCCCGCGCCGGGCGCACAATTTTAAGATGGCAAACAGATGATTTATATGAGAATGAACGCCGCCGTCTGAAAGAAGTCCCATTAAATGCAGAGCGCGGCCATTTTTAAGAGCGTTATCTATGGCGGAGTTAATAGCGAGGTTATCATAAAAATCGCCGTCTTCGATGCTTTTATTAATAAGAGTAAAATCCTGATAAACTACACGTCCCGCGCCTATATTCATGTGGCCGACCTCTGAATTTCCCATCTGGCCTTCCGGAAGGCCGACGGCCATTCCGGATGTTTTAATAAGCGTAAACGGAAATTCTTTTTTTTCGTACATTCGTGATATAAATTCAGTTTTAGCCGAACGCACCGCGTTAAATTCCGCCGATTCATTATATCCGAACCCATCTAATATCGCCAGTAATACTTTTTTATTCATGCCTTACTCACCTTTCGATTACAGTTAATTCCAGATAATATAAAAACGCTTAAAAATTACGTTTGACTTTCACACCGACCGATGAACCGTCGCTGTTGCTTTCTTTAATATCAAGATCGGTATTTTTATTGAGTTTATAGTTGAATTTATAACTTTTTACTTTATTCGAATTATCCTGTTCTTTAGTTTCGGTATAATTAACAAAAAGCTTATCATTGACGTACTTACCTACGCTGACGCTGTTATCTATGCGCCGCCCTTTCTCGTCGGTGCCGCTGGTTTTAACCGATAATTCATCTAAATCCAGACTTTTTTGCAGAGATTTTTTAATGCCGCCGAGCGCCTTTTCTTTCTGGAAATCGGCGTACATTTTAGCGGGCATCGAAGCAGCTTCACGTGAACTCATATCGTTTTTCGCCCGTCCGGTAGTTAAAAGAGCCGTAATTTCTGGTTGAGTAAGAGGCGGCTGACTTGAAAGCGAAAAAACAGGTTTTGAAGTGCTTCCCGATATGCGTAACATTATTTTAAAAACATCGATATTCGTGTGAGCATCGATATTAAATAAAGGATCGAAGGAAGGATTATCATTAAATTGAAGCTTGCCGTTATCTATTTTAAATTCATGACCGTTGAAATTAACGCCGCCGCGAACTGCCGCGATATCGCCGGTATATGCGAGATTCTGTTTAACGGTTTTTATGTTGAACTTGCCTTTTAACTCAGAATTTATAAAGTTATTGGACAGCCATACATTTTTATCGGCAAATATTATTATATCAAGTTCAAGCGTTCCGACTTTTACAGGCGTTTTTTTAGTTTTAACCATATCCGCATCGAGCTCTATCTTTGCTTTAGATATACGGCACGAACCATACAGCCTGGGACCGGTAATTTCGCCTTTCAAACCGAGTTTCGAAGTTCCTTCAACAAATCCTTTATTTTTTAAATCAAGTTTAAATTTTTTAGATTCAAAATTAAGATCTAAAAAAAGAGGAGATTCTTTATAATTAATGAACGCTTTACCGCCAATATCCCATTGCGTTCCCGCGAATTTTATTAATCCTTTTTTTACGGTTATATCGTAATTTTTAGATTCGACGGCTATGTTAAATTCTTCCAGCGGGACATCGACGCCTTTTAATATTATATTTTTAGCGTTAATCGAGGCAATGCCGTCGAACTTGAGCGCGGAAAACGACCCGCCGAGCCGGCCTTCAAGATCTAATTTGCCGTTTATATCGCTTATATAATCGCCGGCATATAGTTTTAGCATTTTTAAATCGGTATCTTCTAATTTGAGATTAACGGCCACTTCCGTAGAACCCGAATAATCAGCATAACCGTTAATTTTAACTAAATGTCCGTTTACCGAAGCGTTAAAACTTTCAAAATCTATTTTACTTTTATTATTTTTTATTTTAATAACCGAAGAATTAGTTATTTTAA
>CAYQWL010000168.1:0-1560 GCA_964421195.1 uncultured bacterium
CAGGCTGGAATTTTTGAAACTCCGGCGGCGGTGATTTCCGCCGGTCGAAAACCGCAGATTAAGTATGTTTTTAAACCGGCCGGCGGTGCGTCGGGGGTAAGAGCGGCCGTTAATAAATCGGTAATTGAGTTGAATGTCTCTATTGCCGCATCGACGCGGATCGATGATTATGATGTTTATTTAAATGTGGTTGCCGGAACGAATAAGTTAAATGCATATCTTACATCCAGGCCGGAATTATCAAGCGAATCCTTACATTTGCTGCTGTATGGAGTAAAACCCGATGCTGCTTCGGCTGCAGGCGGCGGCGAGCAGCTGACATCGAATAAATTTATGGATGTGATTAACACGCAATTACAGGATGCGATTTATCAGAAATTAAGCGATTCGCTCGAAAAAAAATTTAACCTCGACGAGGTTCGTATTAATACCTATACCGTTAATAACGGTATTGCTTCCAGCGGCGGTCTGACCGGAAAAAATGACGGTTCCGCCGGATTGTTAAAAAACTTCGGGCAGTACACCGATGTGGAAGTTAAAATTGGTAAGTATATAGATCCCGCTTTGTTTTTAAGTTATAGCAAAAATCTTTATAACGCCAGAAGCGACAGTCTTGGCATGGAATACAAAATAAGAAAAAAACTTATGGTCGATGGAAATGTAAATCAAAATCTGGAATATCGTTTTGGCGCTAAGTATGGAATACCTTTTTAACCGGATGAAATAAAAAATAGAAAATCGGCGATAATAAAATATTTTATTTATCGTGAAGAAAGGATAAAATTGGCAATAAAAAAGGCGGCAAAAAAAAGATTGACAAATAGATAAAAATTATAATATAATACCGACTGTTAAATTATAGATATTGAAATCTAAAATTGGTATATAATTTTCTTTTTATTTAATTTTGGGGGTTAAAAGATGAAAAGGACAACAGTTTCGGCATTGTTCATTATTTTATGTGTACATTTACTTTTTGTTTCACCTTTAATGGCGAAATCGAAGAAAACGCCGGCGAAAAAAAATACTGTAAAGGCTGAAATGCAGGATGAAAAAAGTTTGAAGAAGCCTGCCGCCGATGAATCGCGTCTTGGTAAGGTGGCCGCTATCGAAGTGGAAGGCGCTAAAAATGTTAATCCGTCTATAGTTTTACTTTCTCTTACCATGAAAGCGGGCAGCGAACTTACTGAAGCTCTTATCGATGAAAATATGAAACGGGTTTTTAATATCGGTTATTTTACTCAGGATATCGGCGTCGATGTTTTAAGCGTTAAAGACGGCAAAAAAGTCGTATTTAAAGTTATTGAAAACCCCGTCATTAAAGCTATTAAAATAAAAGGCAACACTCTCGTCGATGAAGCTAAAATATTAAAAGCGATGCAAAATAAATCCGGTCAGGTTTTTAATTCAGCGCTTGTTGCATCCGACGTGCAGAGCGTTCAAAAAATATTCGATGAAGCTGGTTATACTATAAATAATGTTTATAATGTACAGTTTGATGGTGAAACTCTTACGCTTTTCGTTCAGGAAAATACAATCGAATCGGTTCGCGTGGTTGGT
>CAYQWL010000168.1:1570-8353 GCA_964421195.1 uncultured bacterium
CTCGTGATCATGTTATACTGCGTGAATTGAAATTTAAAACCGGTGAAGTGTATGATGACAAAAAAGTTACGAGAAGCCTTCAAAAAATTCAGAATTTAGGTTATTTTTCAGAAATCCGCCCGCGCTGTGAACCGGGCAGCGCGCCTGGCAAAGTAGATTTTATAATCGAAGTCAAAGAACAAAAAACTGGAACTATTACTATTGGCGGCGGTTATAGCTCGGCTAACGGATTCGTCGGCATTTTTGAAATCGCTCAGAAGTACTTACGAATTTGGCTTTGTGGAACCATGGTTTCGTAATAAACGGCTTTCACTCGGCGGTAATGTTTATAACACCAGAACCACGCAAAAGTTTTATCAGCCTAACAAACCGGTTACTGATTATACGGAAGCCAGAAAAGGTTTTAATTTAAGTCTTGGAAAACCGTTTTCTGAAATAGTGGAAGGTTCTCTTACTTTTCGTGATGAAAATGTTAGTTTGTCTGATGCCGCCGGTATTCAGACTATTCTTAATCAAAATTATATCCGCGAAGGACATTATCAGACTCTCAGCGGTTATCTCGGCCGCGATACCCGCGATAACGTTTTTAACCCGCGCCGCGGTACGTTCAATGCCGTTAATGTAGATTCAACTGGCGGATTTCTTGTCGGTCCGGATGCTTTTACTAAATACAGGCTTACTTTAAGAAAATATCAGGCGGTTAATTCCCGCGGCGTAATTGCCGGGCGATTGACAGGCGGAACGATTAATCTGTCCAAGGGCACTCTGCCTCTTTACGAAGAATACGGCGTGGGCGGTGTTTATACGATACGCGGTTATGAATGGCGTGAATTTATCGGTAAAAAGATGCTCGTCGGTAACCTCGAATACCGTCATAAAATACATAAAAATTTCGAAGGTTATTTATTTTTTGATTTTGGCGATGCATGGGGTTCTGATAGTTTGCTTTCCACCAATACAAGAAGCGACTATGAACTTAAAAAAGGTTATGGCGTTGGTTTTAATTTTATAACTCCTATCGGGCCGATCAGGATAGATTATGGTAAAGGTCAGGATCGTACAGGTAAAGCGTATTTTAGTATGGACAGAATGTTTTGATAATAAAAACGGAATATAAAAAAGTTATTAATAAGTGCAAAGGTGGAGGGAGTTTTTTAATGAAAAAAATCGGGATTGTCGTTGTCGTTCTGTTATTTTCTATCGCTTTTATGTTTGGTTCGGCTTATTCGAAATCAATTGAAAAAATAGGCGTCGTTAATATGCAGAAGGTTTTAAATGATTTTAAAGAGGCGGAAACTGTAAACAATAACTTGCAGGATGAAAAAGAAGCGCTTCAAAAAAAATTAGATGATGAACAGGAAAAGCTGAAAAAGAAAAAAGATTCTATAGAACAGAAAGTCGCTAAGTTAAAAGAAACCGAAAAGAAAAAAATGGCTGATGAATTAAATAAAGACCTGCTGAAACTTCAGGATGTTTTTCAAAAATATTCAGCTGAATTACGTGAGAAACAGGCCGATGCTTACAGAAAACTCGAAGAGAAAATACTCAGCGCTATTGAAGCCGTGGCCGCGGATCAATCTATTGATATCGTAGTCGAAAAAGGCGTGGTTTTCGTCGGCGGCGATGATATTACAAACGATGTTTTGAATAAACTTAATTCTGGTTCTTCGAAGACAACAAAAAAAGGTAAGTAGAAATAACTAAAATTATAATGCTACGGATAAATCCGGGCGGTATGCCCGGTTTATTCGTAAGGAACGGCGCGCCGTAGCGTGCGCGATTAATGAAGAAGGGCGGCGGCCTTCCTGAATATGATGTATGAAAAACGCGAAAAACAGGTTAGCTTAAGGGAATTAAGTGAATATTTAAGTGAAAATTATTACGGCGACGGTGAAACGCTCATAAAAGGAGTGGCGGGTATTAACGAAGCCGTGAAGGGCGATATTACCTTTGCCGTAAAGCCGAAATATATTAAATCTTTAAGTATTTCAAAGGCATCTGCCGTCATTATTTCTCCTGAAGTAAAGGTTGAAGACGTTAGAGTGCCTTTTATTGTTTCTAAAAATCCTTATTACGCATTTGCCCGTCTTCTCGAATTTTTTTTCCCGCAGCGCGCCGTTGAAGGCGGTTTGCATTCGGGCGCTTATATGGCGGATAATGTTAATATCGGTAAAAATGTAAAAATTTATCCCGGAGTTTTTATCGATAAAAATGCAGTGATTGGCGATAATTGCGTTGTTTATCCCGGCTGCTTTATTGGCGAGAACGCGGTTGTCGGTTTTAACAGCTGGCTTTATTCTAATGTTACGCTTCGTGAAAATTGTTTTGTGGGTTCGGATTGTATTATTCATTCAGGCGCCGTGATAGGCGCTGACGGTTATGGGTTCGTAAAACATGCCGGTGAATATTATAAAATTCCTCAGGTCGGTAATGTCGTAATTGAAGATCGTGTGGAAATAGGAGCGAATGTTACCTGTGACCGCGCGACGATCGGTTCCACCAGAATCGGGAGCGGAACTAAAATAGATAATTTAGTTCATATCGCGCATAATGTGCAGGTTGGTAAAAATGTTTTAATAGTGGCTCAGGTTGGTATTTCGGGTTCGGTAGATATAGGCGATAACGTTACTATCGCAGGGCAGAGCGGCATAGTCGGTCATATTTCGATCGGCGCCGGAAGCATTATCGCTGCTCGTTCCGTTGTGACCAATGATATCAAGCCTGGCGCATTTGTTTCAGGATTTCCGGCCAAACCTCATACTGAAGAGATGAAAATAAAAGCCGCAACTCGTAAGTTACCGGGATTGGTGAAAGAAATAAATGAAATAAAGAAAAAACTTGAAAAATCGTCGCCGGATAAGCCGGCGGCCGGAGAGGCCGCGGGCGGCGGCTGTTAAAATCGATATAAAGGGCTGTTTTATAAAAAATTGATCGGCCTTTTATAATTCGGTTTTAATAAATTGCTTGAAAGCGTGTTCCGAATTGAAGAAAGTAAAATTATATTCGTTAGTATTATTTTCCATTATTTTTTTAAATATTTTTGCTTTAACGCATAATGTTATGGCTAATCCTAATATTTCCGGCCCTTCCGGTCTTATTTACGTTCCGTCCGCTTATACATGCGGCGGTATCGGTTATTATTCTCTTGACGGCAATAAAATAACTAAGGCTAATATGGTTTTTATAAACGGCTGCCTCGAAGGCGGCGTGGTTTATAATAAGTTGCTTGAAAACTATTCATTCAATCTTAAAATGCCTTTGCTTTTTGAGGATGATTATTTGCCGCAGCTTTCACTTGGCATTTATAATTTTAAAAACAAAGCAGTTGAATCTACTAATTATATAGTCATATCAAAGCATATTTCTTCGCTCGGAGTTACGTTTCATGCCGGTTATAAAAGGACCGGCGGTTTAAAAGACGCAGCCGGTCTTTTTAATTATCAAACATTGCAAAATGCGGTTGACGATTATAAAACTGATTCCGGCAAAACTTTTTTTGGACTTGAGTATGCTGTTTTTCCAATGCTTTCGATAATGGGTGAGCGTTATCAAAATACCTATAATGCTGGATTACGTTTCAATCCTACGCCCATGCTTTCTATAGATTATGATTTTCTCGATATACAAAAAAATAAAAATTATAAGGAGAATCGTATTATTAATTTTAATTTTTCATTGGGTTTTTAGTAATATAACTTTTAAAAATTATTTTTTTGCCGAAAAGTAAATAAGTTTATTTAATAGTCTATTTTTTATTAATATAAATTTGGAAGGAACGATCGATGTATCAAACGCAAAGAACTATCGCCCGCGAAACCAGTTATGAAGGAATCGGCCTTCATACGGGGTTGAATGTTAAAATAACATTTTTGCCTGCACCTGTTAATCACGGCGTCGTTTTCGTGAGAACCGATGTTGAAGAAAAGCCCGTTATTACTGCAACTATCGAAAACGTAACGGATGTTTTTCGCGGCACTACCATAGGCTGCGGGGAATTTAAAATACATACCGTCGAGCATGTACTGTGCGCACTTGCCGGCCTTGGCATTTCGAATATTTTAATTATGATTAATGCTAAAGAACCGCCTGCGGTTGACGGCTCGGCATTTACCTTCGTTAAATTGCTCGAAGAATCCGGTATCGTTGAGCAGAATGAAAAGACGAACCAGTTTTCTATAGGCGAGCCCATGCAGATTAATGAAGGCGCCAAACAACTTATTGCTCTTCCCTGTGATACTTTTAAAATTTCTTTTACCATAGATTATGATAATCCTGTAATAGGCACTCAATACGCTCAGTTTGAAATAAACGAAGGAACTTTTAAAAAAGAGATAATGAGCGCTCGTACCTTTGGATTTACACAGGAAGTTGAAGAGCTTCGCAAGCAGGGGCTCGCTCTTGGCGGCGATCTTACTAACGCTATCGTAGTTGGAGATAACGGCATATTAAACGAAAACCTGCGTTATGAAGACGAGTTCGTACGTCATAAAATACTCGATCTTGTAGGCGATTTATTTTTAACGGGTCTTTCATTAAAAGGGCATTTCGTGGCCATTAAATCGGGTCACGCACTTAACGTTAAACTCGCCAGTCTTATCAAGAAAAAATATATGGAGCAGAAGCAGGCCGTTAAAACCCCGGCTACGCTTAATATTATGCAAATAATTAAAATAATGCCTCATCGTTATCCGTTTTTGCTTGTCGATAAAATTACTGAAATTCGCGATGGAAAAGGCGCGGTGGGCGTGAAAAATGTTACTATTAACGAGCATTTTTTTACGGGTCATTTTCCCGTTCAGCCGGTTATGCCCGGCGTTCTTATTGTCGAGGCTTTAGCGCAGGTAGCCGGTGTTTTTATGTTGAGTAAAAAAGAAAATCGTGGTAAATTACCGTATTTTACTGGAATAGATAATTTCCGGTTTAGAAAGCCTGTTCTGCCTGGCGATATTCTTGTACTTGAAATTGAAGTTGGTAAGATAAAAGGCAATATCGGAAAAGTGGCCGGTAAAGTTATCGTTGATGGTAAACTCGTCGCGGGCGGCGAATTGATGTTTTCTTTAGTGGATGCGCCTCATGATGCCGGTCTGGAGGATTGACGATGGAATTTATTCATAAAACGGCCATTATAGAATCTGGAGCTGTTATAGGTAAAAATTGCAGGATCGGCGCTTATTCTTATGTAGGCTCAAATGTCGTTATGGGCAGCGATAATGAAGTTGGAATGCACGCGGTGATAGAAGGAAATACTACTATCGGAAACGGCAATAAATTTTTCACCGGAGCGGTTATAGGCAGTCTGCCTCAGGATTTAAAATATGCCGGCGAAAAATCTTACCTTGTAGTTGGCGATAATAATCTTTTTCGTGAATATGTGGATATTAACGTTGCCGTCGGCGAAGGTGCAAGTACCGTTATAGGTTCTAATAATTTGTTTATGGCTTATGCTCATGTCGCGCATAATTGCGTTATTAATAATCGCGTGAGAATGGCTAATTGCGCTACACTTGCCGGCCATGTTACGCTCGAAGATAATGTTATTCTTGGCGGGCTTGCTGGCGTTCATCAATTCGTAAAGGTCGGTACTTATGTTATGATCGGCGGGCTTTCTAAAATTACCATGGATGTTATGCCTTATTGTACCGCTGATGGCTGTGATAATATTAAAATATGCGGTTTAAATACAGTCGGCCTTAATCGTGCCTGTTTTGATACTGAGTTAGTTGCCGGACTTAAAAAAGCTTATAAGATTTTTTTCAGGTCTAATTTAAGTAAAAATGAGGCTATCGTTAAAATTTCTGAAACCGTCGATATTTTTAAAAATAAACTTGTTTTTAATTTTATTGAATTCGCGAAAAAATCTGAACGCGGAATTTTAAGGTAGTTTTTTGTGCTGCGGTTATTGAAAAAAAAAGCTGCGGCAGTATTTGATAATATTGTTGATTTTTTTTTTCCGCTTTATTGTTGCTCATGTGAAAAAATAATGGTTCGTTCTGATTTTCCTCTTTGCTCTCTCTGCCGAAAAAATATTTCTTATATACGGGATTCTGATATTTTTAACGATATAATTTGCGATGATATTTGCGGTTATTTTTCACTTGGACGGTATGAAGGCGTTTTAAAAAATTTAATATCTGCGCTAAAATATTATAAAAAAAAACATATAGCTTATTTTCTTGCTGATGAACTATATTCTCATTTAATGAGTTTCTATTCGTATAACCGCTTTTCTATTTTTGATATTATTATCCCGGTCCCGCTTCATGAGGTTAAATTAAAAGAACGAGGATTTAATCAGTCTGAATTGATAGCGGCTCGTATTTCTGTTTTAAGCAAAATAACGCTGGGGCTTGATATAGTCTTTCGTAAACGACAAACTTTTGAACAAAATAAATTACATTACAGTGAAAGATTTAAAAATGTAAAAGACGCTTTTGAAATAAATAATAAAAATATTTGTCAAATAAAGTCAAAAAATGTTATAATAGTAGATGATATCGTTACTACCGCTGCAACCGTTAGAAGTATGGCAAGGTTATTAAAAGAACATGGCGCTTTCAATATTTTCGTTATAAGCGCCGCTCGAACTGCGGAAAATGAAAAAACAAGAAAATAATTAAAAATAATAGCAAATAAAAGAAATATAATTATAATGTGTAAAAAAAGCTTTTAATGGTTGTTAAATATTGTAAAATAAATAATAAAAAGTTAAATGAATTATAAAATGAGCCGATAAGTTATATAGAAGTAAAAAAAATAAATATAAATTTGGGGGACCAAGTGAGA
>CAYQWL010000169.1:0-8316 GCA_964421195.1 uncultured bacterium
GTGGCTTCCGAGTATGCATATAATAATTTAGCTCCGTGTCTGATAATACCGCCGAATTCCTGATTTTTTCCGGGCAGGAAGCCGGGAGTATCGACTATAGTTAATATCGGAATGTTAAAGCAGTCACAGAATCTGATAAAACGGGCGGCTTTATCGGAAGCGTTTATATCGAGACATCCGGCAAGCGCGTTAGGTTGATTGGCGATTATACCGAGCGATTGATTGGCTAAGCGTGAAAAACCAATAACCATATTTGGCGCGTAAAGCGGCATTACTTCGAAAAATTGTCCGTTATCTACAATATGACGGATAATGTCGCGGACGTCGTATGGCGTTTTGGAATTGGTTGGAACAAGCGCTCTGAGTTCAGAATCTTTTCTATTTATATCGTCATTAGTTTCGGTATGTGGGGGATCATCAAGATTATTTGAAGGGATAAAGCTTAATAAAGAACGTATCTGTAAAAAACATTCGTTTTCGTTCTGACAGATGAAATGACCGTTACCGGATATCGCGTTATGCGTATAAGCGCCGCCAATTTCCTCCGCGGTAACATCTTCGGCGGTAACCGCTTTAATTACCGATGGCCCGGTTATGTACATCTGACTGACTTTATCGACCATAAATACAAAATCAGTAAGCGCCGGAGAGTAAACCGCGCCGCCCGCGCAGGGCCCTAATATTACGGAAATTTGAGGTATTACGCCTGAACTGCGTGTATTTCTAAAAAATATCTGTCCGTAGCCGTGAAGTGAATCGACGCCTTCCTGGATACGCGCGCCGCCTGAATCATTTATGCCGATAATCGGCGCGCCTGATTTAAGCGCGAGATCCTGTAATTTTGTAATTTTTAACGCGTGCATTTCGCCAAGCGAACCGCCTGAAACCGTAAAATCCTGTGAAAAAATATAAACTAACCGGCCATCTATATGCCCGTAACCGGTAATAACACCTTCACCAGGCACTTCCTGTTTTTCCATCCCGAAATTATTGCATCGATGTTTAACGAACATATCGGTTTCTACAAATGAACCGGAATCTAAAAGCGCGGTTATTCTTTCGCGCGCAGTTAATTTACCTTTTGTATGCTGTTTTTCGCCGCGTTTACCATCAGCGTCCATTATAACTTCTTTTTTTTGATATAGATCCTTGATGAGAGTATCGATATTTCTCTCGGCCATTTCAATACCTGCCCTTCATTACATTTAATTGATTATTTTTAAATTTTCTTAATACTATCTTAATACTATATTTTTACATACTTTTCTAAAATTTTACTTTTTAGTTTTTTTCTTAACTTACTTTTTTAAAATTACTTTTCTTTAAACTTAATTACTTTTAAACTTAACTCATTAATTTTTCAAGTTATTATACATAAATAAAAATTCTATGTCAATAATATTTTATCAAGTTTCGGTAAAATAATGCCGCGTTATATTCTTATTAGCCGTGTTATGCGCCAGGTTACAATAATTGTGTTTATTATATCGTTCATTGTTTTATTTATTTTATTTGTTTTATTTTTATTTTACGTTAAGACTCGTTGGAATCTTGAAATTTTCATTGACAGAATAGAATTACAATGATATTATACATATTATAATTTTCTATAAAAACAAGGGGTTGTTAAAAAAGATGAAAATAGCCGTAATAGGTTCAGGATATGTCGGTCTGGTTACCGGTGCGTGTTTTTCAGAGATGGGCAATGACGTTATATGTATGGATATTGACGCGGCGAAAATAGAAGGTTTAAAAAACGGCGTCATACCCATATACGAACCGGGGCTTGAAGAGCTTGTACGCCGTAATATGAAAGAAGAACGCCTTTGCTTTACATGCGACATAAAATATGCGGTTGAAAAATCATTATTTTGTTTTATCGCAGTTGGAACACCGCCGGGAGAAGATGGCAGCGCCGATTTAAAATATGTTCTTGACGTGGCCGCATCTATTGGTAAATATATGAATGGTTATAAAATTATAGTAGATAAATCAACGGTGCCGGTAGGCACTTCAGAAAAAGTACGCGAAACGATAAAGCGCGAATTAAATTTACGGGGCGCGGCGCATGAATTCGATGTAGTTTCCAATCCTGAATTTTTAAAAGAAGGCGCCGCTATCGAAGATTTTATGAAACCCGACAGAGTGGTTATAGGCGCGGATAATGTCCGCACGGCTGAATTAATGAAAGAGCTGTATTCACCGTTTATGAGAAAAAATTATCGTGTAATAACCATGGACATTAGAAGCGCGGAGCTTACGAAATATGCCGCAAATTGTATGCTTGCCTCGCGCATTTCATTTATGAACGAAATGGCTAATATATGCGAGCTTTGCGGCGCCGATATAGACATGATAAGAATCGGCATAGGTTCGGACAGGCGTATAGGGCATGATTTTCTTTTTGCCGGCGCGGGATATGGCGGCAGTTGTTTTCCTAAAGACGTAAAAGCGCTTTTGCAGACAGCGGACGAGCTTGGTTTTAACGCCCGCGTTCTTGACGCTATAGAAAAAGTGAATGAAGACCAGAAAAAGCTTCTGGTGAATAAAATATTAAAACATTATAATAATGATATTAAAGGCAGGACATTCGCTTTATGGGGACTGGCGTTTAAGCCGAAAACCGATGATATGCGCGAAGCGCCTTCGCTTGTTGTAATAAAAAATCTTCTTGCGGGCGGCGCTAAAGTAAAAGCTTATGACCCGCAGGCTATAAAAGAAGCTAAAAAAATATTCGCCGAATCGGAATCGTTAATTTACTGCGATAACGCTTATAAAGCGGCTGAAAATGCTGATGCGCTTGTTGTCGTAACTGAATGGGGCGCCTTTCGTGAGCCTGATTTTGAAAAAATGAAAAATATCATGAAAAGCTTAGTAATATTTGACGGCCGAAATCTTTACAATTCAGAATTTGTACGCGGCGCCGGTTTTATTTATTATTCGATCGGCCGGCCTTAAAAAAATTATAATTCATTTGAAGCAGGTTATCGGCGATCATTATTTTAATCATTGAAACGGCTGCCGACATGGCGCGCGGCGTAAAATTCGCATCGAAACGGCCGGCAAGTTCAATTTCACGGTTTCGACAGTTATAAAAATCGATTGTTTTTTGTTTACGGCTGATCGACGGAACGGGTTTAACGGCGGCTCGAATTATTATTGGCGCGCCGTTCGATATTCCGCCAGAAATACCGCCAGAGTTATTAGTAAGAAAAAATACACGGCAAGTTTCATCATATTGCGCGCAATCATTTGCTTCGCTTGCGCGCATTCCGGCAATATTTTTGCCCATGCCTATTTCAACTGACTTTATTCCGCCTATTGAAAATAAAAATGATCCGATTTGAGAGCTGAGCTTATCAAAAACGGGATTACCAAGACCGGATGGAGCTCCGGTAATAATTATTTCGAACACTCCGCCGCTTGAATCTTTTTCATTGTGAAGTTTTTCAATTCGTTTAACGGCGGCGGTCATTTTTTTTTCATTTTCGATTTTAATGCCGGCAAGTTCGATTATAGAAGCATCAAATTTAATGGCGGTTTGTTCTAAGAGTTTATGAGCAACGGCAGCCGCTATATGACGCGATATACATTCGCGTCCGGAGGCCCTTCCGCCGCCGCGCGGATCGTATATGCCGTATTTTTTAAAATATGTATATTCAGCATGAGACGGCCTGGCAATGCCTTCTAATTCGAAATAACGCGATGAATCAGCATCCCGGTTATAAGTAATTATGGTTAGAGGAGTTCCAAGAGTTTTTGAATTATATACACCGCATAAAATTTCAATTTTATTAGTTTCACGCCGCGCAGTACTATAATTAGAAAAATTAGAGTTATCGGAAATATATGATTCTATTTCTTCATTTTTAAGCGTAACGCCGGCCGGACACCCATCAATAACGACGCCTATCGCCTTTGAATGCGATTCACCAAAAGTGGTCACCTTAAATAGCGTGCCGAAAGTATTTGACATATTATTAAACAAACCGCCTTTTATGCAATACTGTAAAAATTATATTAAAGATATTTTTTTTTGTCAAGCAATTTATCAAAACATAATGTAGAAGGCATTATTAAAAATCATTTCATGATTTTATTAAATAAAGTATTTAATTTAATAATAAAATGAGTTATAATAAATAATAATAAAAATAAATAATAATAAGTTACATTGAGTTATATTAAAATAATACAATACGATGATTTTTACGATTTTATAACTTAAATTAAAAAATAGGGGTGTGATAAGTATGGCTGATAATTTTAATATATCTTTGTTTTCATCTTTACCTTCGAAAAATAATGGTTTAAATCAGCTTGTATTTTTTTCCATTATTTTAATAATGGTTATGTATTTGTTTACAGATGCTATGGCCGCAACAAACGTTTTATATTTTACGCCGGCAGCCGAAACGGACGCCGATAAAGTTTTCGCTGAGGCATTTGAATTAAAAAAAATGGGGAAAATGAATGAAGCGCTTGAAAAGTATGAATCAGCTATAATATCGAAGCGCTTTTTATTATCAAAAGATGACGGCGGATTAAAAAAATTATTGATAGATAAATATAAAAAAGCGGCTGCGGCGGAAGGCGGAATTGAAAATTATTATAAACTCGGTTATTTGTTTGACATTACAGGTAATTTAAATGAATCGATTAAATGCTATAATAAGGCGATTGAGTTAGCGTCAACGGATACCATTCGCAGTCATATAACTTCACTTTTAAGCGTGGTACAACATGACGCAAAATTTTACGAAAAATTATTTGAAAAATCCGCTATGCTGCCGGAACCTCCGCCAGCAGAAGAATCTTCTAAACGGCAGAACGCTCAAAATGGACACGGCGAATCGGAAATTGCCGTTAAAATAAAAGAAAGCAAGCTTGCCGATTATAATGAAGCCGTCGAAGAAATCGAAACTAAAATAGCCGCCGCTGAAAAACGTCTCGAAGAAGCTCAGGACAGCGAACGTAAAGCTAAAAACGACTGGAGCGGCCGCGCTAATTTTAAACGCGATTGGCGCGATACTCCTTCGAGCGATCCGTTAGTGGACCAATCAAACTCATATCAGAATACATACAGACGACGTTATCGTCAGGCGAAAAGCGCGCGTGAAGAAATAGAAAAAGAAATAACCGCTCTTAAAGAAGAAAAAAAGACGGCAGAAGAAGAATTAAAATTATACGAAGAAGAACTTGATTCCATGCAGCCGCCTGATTTCGTACCCGAAACTGACGGTAAGGTTGAAGAACCCGACAATGAAAAAAATTAAATGATATAATCTGACGAACAATAATTTAGTAAAAAATAACGTATTAAAGATTATTTAAAAATTCTTATTAAAGTAATAATTATTATTCCAGATTAATAATTAAAAAATATTCTGGATAGTTCTGGTAACATTCCATTTCTATCCAGAATATTTTTTTAAAACGCCGGTAATTTTTGCGAATATGATAGGCGTGTGTGGACTTTAAAACTATATTATTACCGTTTGAACGTTGAAACCTCGATAGAATTCACCAATGCGTATTTCACGAGGCACTACCGTTATATCATCGACAACGGTAAAGCCGCGCGCGAGATCTTCGTCTTTATTAAAACCTATCTGCACATTATCGCCTATGATGACGTCTTTATCTACGATAACGCGGTTTAGTTTACAATTCTGGCCCACGCGTACGTTATCGAATAATATGGAATCGGTTATTATAGAATTTGACTGAACATTTACACAACAGCTTATTATTGAATCACGAACGGTGGCGTTGCAGATGATCACGCCGTCGCAGATAAGCGAGCTGGAAATAACGGGAGAAAAAACGAATTTAGCCGGCGGCAGAAATGGATTTTTATAGCTGCGCAAAGGCCAGCCGCTGATATCTTCATTGAAATTATGCCGTTTATAAAGGTTAAGCTCAGGCTCAGGAGTTTTTAAATCCATGTTAGATTCCCAGTATGACTTAATGGTTCCGACATCACGCCAGTATTTAGCCATTTTACGATTTTCATCGCGGAAATTATATGAAAACACATTATATTTCATGGGCTGTCCGGCGGCTGTAAGATTGTTATTTATTCGAATCATATTAGATATGATATCATAACCGAAATCACCGGTAGTACAACTTTTATAAGCATCAGGGTTTTCTTTTAGTTTTTCAAGCAGGACTTTTTTATTTACGAGTTCTTTATTGCCGCCGAATTCCATATCGAGAGTTTCAAGTAGCGTATCGGTATTAAACAAATAAACGCCCATCGAAACCAATGAATGTTCGGGATCGCCTGGAATACATTTTGGTTCGGGCGGTTTTTCTTCAAAACCTATTATACGTCCGTTCGTATCTACTTCTATAATGCCGAAATTCGATGCGTTAGAAACAGGCTCTTCGATAGTTGCGACTGTAAGATCGGCTTTATGAGCTAAATGCCGTGAAAACATTTCCGAATAATCCATTTTATAAATATGATCGCCGGACAATATAAGAGTAAACGGCATTTTTTCACGCTTTATAGAATATGAATTCTGCCAGACTGCGTCGGCTGTGCCGCGGTACCAATCTTCTGAAACCCTTTGCTGGGGTGGAAGAGTTTCAATAAATCCGTATGAACGGTCTGAAAATAAATTCCAGCCGCTTCTTACATGACGATCGAGCGACTGTGATTTAAACTGCGTAAGCAGATAAATTTTTCGAATATAAGAATTGACGCAATTATTAAGAGTAAAATCTATTATACGGTAATTACCTCCGATTGGAACGGCCGGTTTAGCGCGGTCTAAAGTAAGCGGCATAAGACGTTCGCCTTTTCCGCCGGCAAGAATAAGAGTAAGAGCGGATTCTGAAATTTTAGGCATTATTCTACCCCCGTTATATTTACATTATATTGCAATAATTAAGACCTTTAATTAAAACATTAATAAAATAAAAATTAATAAAAGCCTTTAGAGTTAATTATTAAAACCAACTAACCAATTAAGTTAACTATTAATTAAATATTGATTAAGGCGGCGGCTGAACCAAAGCCGAACTAAAGTATTAATTAAAGAATATAACAAAAATCCAGATAACATGCTGTATATATTTTTAGCTCACTTATTCTAACAAATAAAATATGCGTTGTCAATATATCGATAGAAATATGTCAATAGAAATATGTCAATAGAAATATCGATAGAAATAATATGGTTTTTTATATCAGTTTTTAAGCATTATGTTTCATGCATTTTAACTTATATATTTAAGTCAATTTTAAAGTCAATTTTAAGTGAATTATTATATTTTAATATCTTATTGTTATTTTCTTTGACAAATCATAAAGGTTAATGATAAAATAAAATTGCCGGAAGGGTTCAGGCAATTTGAAAAAATCATTGGCATGATAAAGATGATAACTGAAGCAGCAACGAAAGTAAAACGTTCGAAAGAGAAAAAATGAAAAACGGCAACATAGTTGAATTTATCGATGACGGTAATATAGTTTTAGGATATATACTCGCTATAGAATCGCTTAACCTTAGCGGCCGCCGCAAAGAAAATTACCGGATAGTAACCGAGAAAAATCGAATAATGAATATTACGGCGGCTAAAATTATTAATTATGAAAATTCGAATATTTCTGAAAAAACCGAACAATCGCAGATCGCTTCAAAATTAATGGAAATGCGAGATAAGCGAAGAGCGTTAAGCGCGAACATACCGCTTGCCGAAATTCGCGAATTAATAATGCTCGAATCGAAAGAACTTTTTGAGGCGCGTGAAATAGCCGCCGCATATTATGGCGCGGGAGTTACCTGCGATGAAATATCAGCGCTTGTTAGAAATTTATTTGTTAAAAACCCTTATTTTAAAAGAAAAGATGATTATTTTTATCCGGCGAGCGATGATGAAGTCTCAAAATATCTTCAACAGCAGGAAAAAGAGTTCTTGAATAAAAAACTCGAAGAAGAATTTGCCCGCGCTATAGAAACGCTTGAAGAGTCAAAATACGCTCCCGATGTTTGCGCCGATTTTATAGGCAAACATTTACAGAAAGTAGAAATTCTTAAAAATTCCCTGATTTATGAAGACGACCAGACTTATTCTTCTAAAGCTCGCGATTTACAGCAAAAAATTTCATCACTTACCGGCCGGCGTATAGAAATATTTGATTTTTTAGTCAGGCTAAAAATATTTGGACGTCATGAAAATTTTGCGCTCAGACGGCATAAAATCAATAAAGTATTCAATGATAATCTGCTTCAGGCGGCAGATGAGCTTATAAATAAAATCGAAGCGGCCGAATCTTCGCCCGAATCGGATCGAAAACTTATT
>CAYQWL010000170.1:0-8272 GCA_964421195.1 uncultured bacterium
TAATATGGTTTGTCTATAATTCTTTATATTGGAATATCAAAATATTAAAATATCGCCCATAGCAGCAGATTTTAATACATTGCCAGATTTTACTATACTATAATTATTATGTATAAAATTATTTTACCAGATTCTCTGGAAATTGAATAGTCTGGAAAATAATTTATAAAAAAGCAAATTAAAAACGAATTATCCCTCAGTCAATCCAACTTTGTTCTCTATACTTCAGATAGCGGCAAAGTAAAAGTTGAAGTCTTTTTTAAAGACGAAACAGTCTGGTTAATACAAAAAGCGATTGCGGAACTTTTTGGTGAGATCAGCAATGCGTTGAAGCACTTAAAGGTCAAGCAAATTGAAGATTTTCAGCTAAATTTCAACCTTACATGATTAACTCAGGAAACTCCAGGCATATATTACTTGAAAATATTCGATATTTTTGATATAATTTAGTAAAAAGAAATGGGAAGGTATAAATGGCTTTTAATGATGAAGATTATGATGGCGGCGGGCCTCATAAAAACGATGGTTTTGATTTTGAAGCCGTGAACAGGGCTTCTGAAAAAGTTAAATTTTATAATCGTATAATAAAAATAATTATTTTTATTACGATTGCTGCCGGTGCGGGCTGCGGTATTTATTTATATAATTATATATCTTCAGGCATCAATAATTCAATTGAAAACAATAACAAAATTTTTTCAGCTAAAAATCTCAGACACGAAGTTTCTTCACGTAACGGTTTGCCTTTAGATAATAGCGGCTCTGTTTATCGTGAAAGCAGCGGAGCGGCGGGAGCTGTTAATGCTGGAACCGATGAAATCGGTTCGTCAAAAACTAACCGTGCGTCAGGAAATGAAATTGCCGGGCCGGAAAATGAGGCCGCCGTTAAACTGCAAACGGATGGCATCGCATTAAAAAAAGGGAAAAATCTCAATATGCATATCATACGGGAAGAGAAAAAAACTTTCGATGTCGTAATTACCCCGGTTTCAACGAATAATAAAAAGCCTTCCGATACCGATATTGCCGCGGCTTCAACCCCGGCAGACGATACTTCCGGCGTTGCCGTTTCCGCCGCCGTGCCGGACGTTTCATCTGAAATTGCAGTTTCAGGCCAGGATGTAAAATCGGAGCATTTGCCGGCTGATATTGATTCGGGTTCCGCGTCGGTTGCCGTTCAAACGCCGGTTTCGCGGCCTGAATATAAAATTGATTTTTCAGTTATAGAAAAAAAATTAAATATCGGTAATTATTTAGAATTTGAAAGTATGGCAAACCAGATTTTAAATAGCGGTGATATTTCACATGATGATTTTTGCCGTTTAAATGTTTTATACGCAAAATACGCTTTTTTTATAAAACATGATCAGGCGCTTTCGCGTAAATATATTTCCCGCGTTAAAAAAATCATAAAAGAGGCGGCTTCCGACTATATTTTATTATACGCTTATCTTTCATCGGGCGCTTCAGATAAGTCGCGGCTGTTAAAGATGATAGCTTATGTTATGCAGCGGTCTGATTATGTTATAAGCGATGATTATAAAATGGAATTAGCAAAAGCGTTAATCGTTAACGGTCATTACGGAGAGGCGGCTTCGATGATGAACCGAATCGTCGCCGCTTCAATGTTTGAAGATGATATAAAATATGTCAACGGTAAAATAAAAAAATTTAACGACTCGATTGATTATGTTTCCGCTTTAAAGGTTTATGAAACCGTTGATTATTCTATCGGGCCGTTAAATACTGTTTCGAATTCTTTGATTTCTACGGTTAAAATTTTAAAAACACCTGTTTTTAAATATAATAAAGGCCTGCCGTCCGCCTGTTTGCTAAACGAATTTTCGGGCGTTAATGTTCTTTATATCTATGGAAAAGACGGCGGTGTTAATGAAATAAATATTCAATCTCCGCCGCGTCAGCGAGGTAAATATAATTTATTTTCCTCGGAGTCTAATTTTGATGTATGCGGAGTATTTGATATTTATAAAAAAAGACACGCCGCGGTTTTTAAAAATAACGACAGGTATCAATTAGCTCCGGTTAATAACGACGCAGCTTTGTCCGATTATCTTCCGTTTTATTTTAAAGATAGAGATTTAGACGGTAATTTTATTATATCGAGTAACGGCGCTTATGCTGCGAAATTTAATAATATTCACAAAAATGGCGCGGCGCCGGAAACTGAGCTTGAAATAGTTAATTTAAAGGACGGTAAAAGTATTTTTAAATCGCCGGGAGTGTTTTTTCGAGAAAATGATACGCAATTCGCCTGTTTTTCAGCCGAAATCGTTAAATATGCCATTGACGAGGTTATGGAATGCAGATATTTATATTATTTTAAAAATATTCATGATGCCGATACCTCAGAAACGGCTATCAGTTTGAAATTGTATTTATACGACATGGATAAAAAAGAAGAAAGGCCATTATTAACTATCGAAGCCGATAATTCTTCGGATTTATATATTTCACGTCTTGATTATTTAGACGGGTTTGTGTTATCATATCGCGCGAAAGAGACGAAAGAATCTTCGGCTAAATTAAAAAGCGGAACATGGCTGATAGGCCGTCAGGGGCCTGAAAACGTTTTGCGGTTGAGCGGCGGGTTGATGAGCTGCTTTGCCGGTTCTAAGCGAAGCGGTATTCGCTTGTTTTATGCGTATGATTTTAGCCGCGAGTCATTTTTTTTATATGAAATTACCAGCAGCGATCCATTAGAATATATAAAACATGCGGAGTCGCTTTTTAAGTATTACCCTGATTATTCGCTTGAAAAATTAGATATGTTAAAAAATGCGGCGGCTTTGATTAAGCTATCTCCAGCGAATTTAAAAATTCTCGATTCCGCCGCCAGCCGTTTACGCTCGGAAGCGGCGTTATCGAAAGCGGCCGATACGATGATGCTTCTTAATACTTTAATTCGCGTTAATTTAAAGGCTTTGCTTATAAAAAGAGCCGATGATTATATAAAAAACGCCGATTCACTTACCGATGAAGACGGCGTAAAGATACTTGAACTAAAAAAAGAGGCGGAAATACTGATAAAAAATGATAAGTAATGTTAAAATTCCCGATTATAAACAAATAAGCCGTTTTTTTGATAACGGCTCGATTATAGCCGGCGCGCTGGCCGGTTACGAAAAACGTCCAGGACAGTCGGAAATGGCTTCGCTTGTATTCGGCTCGCTTTTAAACGGCGGGCATGCGCTTATAGAAGCGCCATGCGGCATCGGGAAAAGTTTCGCTTATTTAATACCGGCGGCGGTTTATGCTATGGCTTCTAAAAGCCGGGTCGTTATCTCGACGAATACTAAAAACCTTCAGGACCAGCTTAAAAATTTCGATCTGCCTTTTATTTCGAAACATTGCGGTCTGGATTTAAGTTATAAAATTTTAAAGGGTAAAAGTAATTATATCTGTCTTAAAAAGTTATTTGATATAAAAAATAATGGTATTCCTCTCGATCTTTTTACGGATTTTTCGATGGCCGAAAGAATAAAATTGAAAACTGATATTTATCTTGATGCCGCCTCCGTTATTGAACGTGATAATATTGATGAATTTGATTTATTATTTCATGAAGTTTCGGACGATTATCAGTTTCGCAAAATGCTCGCCTGTACGGGTGTAGATTGCCTTAATGTAAGATGCCCTTATTTTAAATCGTGTAATTATTTTTCGGCTATTCAGGCGGCCCAAAAAGCTAATTTGATAGTCGTTAATCATTCGCTTTACCTTTCATGCCTTATGATAGAAGCGGGGCGTGAACTGATAAAAGTTTCGCCGGCTGCCGGAATGCCCGGAAATATAGAAGATGAAGACGGCGGTTCAAGATCCGCATATCAAAAATTTTTAAACCCCGTTCCGTCTCATGAAAAAGTTATATTCGACGAGGCGCATCATCTTGCCGATGTAACACAGGATAGCTTTTCTAATAGCCTGTCGTATGCAAAAATTTCTTCAAATTTAAGCGCAATATCGTATTTATTAAAAAAAAATTTCAGTAAGAAATCAAAAAAAATTCTTGACAGGATTAACGAAGGTAAGCAGGCGGTTGAAGAACGGTTAAAATTTTATTTTAATTATGCCGCTTCCGGACTAATGAGCGATCTTTCATATAAAGGTATTAATGATTCCGGCGCTAATGGCGGTTTTAAAGCGGCCCCGTCCATTTTAAACGCAGTTTTAACCCGCGAAATGCTTTTAAAACCGCAGCATATTCGTCATATAACTTCGAATCCTGACGCCGTTTCCCTTCGTAAAGCGATCGAAGAAATGTCCAATCTGAGTATGGAGATAGGCGAAATTCTTGCCGAGAAAAAAACGGCTCTTAATACGGGGGCGATAAATTCTATACTCGGCGAAATGATTGATGCGATCGAATTCTGGAGTAATGTAGAACATTATTCGCAGGATAATATTTTATGGTGCGCTTTTGCGTTACATTCTTCACAGCGGCCGGCCGGCGTTAATTTCGATTCCGGATTAGAGCTTATAGCCTCGCCGCTCGAAGTTTCCGATATACTTAAAAAAAATTTATTTTCCGCAAAAGAAAGCGTGATACTTACATCCGCAACTCTTTCGACTGAAAATAATTTTAAATATATTAAAAGTGAGATTGGCTTAAACGATTTTAAACCGGCCGAAGTGATATTCGATTCTCCTTACGATCTTAAAAGGCAGGCCGCGTTTATAGTGGCGCCTCTTAAAAACACTCCCCGTGAAAAGGATTTTAACGAAGAGGCCGCGCGCTGGATACAGGATATTATATATGAATCGAACGGCCGTGCTCTGGTTTTATTTACCTCGAAATTCATGATGGAATTTGTTTACGGTGAAATCGGAACTAAACTTTCACTTGACGGGTTTAAAATTTATGTTCAGGGCCAGCGGCCGCGCGGCGAGCTTTTGAAATTATTTAAAGACGACACCCGTTCATGTCTTTTTGCTCTCGACAGCTTCTGGGAAGGCGTCGATGTGCGCGGCGAATCGCTTTCTACGCTTATAATCACGCGCCTGCCTTTTAAGGTTCCCTCGCACCCATTAAATGAAGCCCGTGATAACTATTTGATTAAAAATAACCGAAATCCGTTTTACGAATCGTCAATACCATGGACTATTTTAAAGCTAAAACAGGGCGCGGGCCGTCTTATAAGGCATAAAAGCGACCGCGGCGTTCTGGCCGTTCTCGATACGAGACTTTCCAATACCACTTATGGCAGAAAAATCGCCGGTGCACTTCCTCAATATTATCGTTTGAAAGATATTAAACAAATAAAGAAATTTTTGACCGCGGGCGCGGTTTAGAAAGAGAAGCGCGTATTATGAGTCAGTACCTCAAAGACAATCTGCTTACCTTTAATTTCTGGTCCAAATTTAAAAATGACGTGGTTTTTTTAGATTTTGAAACTACCGGCATTAATTTCGAGACCGATAAAATAATAGAAATCGGCGCTTTTAAAATTAAAAATAATCATATAACCGGGCAGTATTCGACTTTTATAAATCCAGGCATTCCACTTCCGCAAAATATTACGGCGTTGACCGGTATTACCGGAGAAATGATTTCTTCCGCGCCGGATATAGCCTCTCAAAAAGACCGCTTTTGCGAATTGACTTCCGGCGCTGTTATAGTTGCGCATAATGCGTCTTTCGAAAAATCTTTTATCGCCCGTGATTTTCCAGGCGCGTCTCCGGCGGGTTATATAGATAGCTGCGAAATAGCGATGCTTTTAATGCCCCGTCTTAAATATTTTAATCTCGAAAAGATACTCAATTTTTTCAATATTAAAGAAAGTGAAGATCATAGGGCGTTGATCGATGCATTCGACACTTATTATGCGCTTAATAATATGGTTTCATACTCTCTTTTAAATCATGGCGACGATTTTTTTTCTTTATTAGAAAAAAGCGCCGCCCGGTGCCTCGATTTATTTACCGCCGAATTTTTCGATATTTTATGCTCGGCGTTTAAATCCTATAAAAAAAAGGAAAAGACCGCCGCTGCCGCCCGCGTGCCGGCGGCGAAGGCGCTTGTGGGAAAAAACGCGCCATGCGCAGGACAGTCGTATTTTAAATTCGCTCCGGAACCGGATTTGAATGTGTCGCTCGACAGGCTTTTTACAGTTTTGAATGAAAAAAACCGTCTTACTAACGGCGATTATATTGTGCAGTCCGGTCTCGTGTCGCATGCGCTCAAAACTTTCAGCGAATCGCGCTGCTCAATGGTGGAAATAGCGCATAAAATGAATCGTATAGACTGTTTGCTGCACGCATGCGCATTGCATATTAAAAGAAGCGGCGAAAGCGTTTTTATAATTGAATCGCAGCAGGCGGTGATAGATTCGATATCATGCTGCCATATTCCCGTCGCGGAAGAGGCGTTCGGCGATGATGTAAAGTTTTGCGCTCTGAAAGATCCTGAATGCTATTTATGTAACCTTAATTTCGGGCTTCTTGAAAAAAATGCTGAAACCGCCGACGAAAAATTCTTTTTGTTTTATATAAAGTGTTATCTTATGTCTTCATCTGACGGGCATCTTGAAAATGTAGCTCCGTTTTTGACTAATAAATATCCTAAATTAAAATCACACCTTGAATTTATTAAATCTTCGGCGGATTACTGTCTTAAAGATAGATGCCCGCGTGAAAAAAATTGTTATTATAAAAAGGCGCGGAATGCTTTTTTGCATTCTGACGCCATAATCACTTCTATACCTACTTATTTAAAATGGAAAGAGTTGTTTTCCGGGTTTAAAAAGGAAAAAACTCTTAATATAATAATGGATCAGGCTCATAAAATAGAAGATTCAATAGTGGAGGCTTTTAACGGCCGCTTCAGCAGACGGGAACTTTTCGACGTGCTCGACGAATTTTGCGATTATTTTCGTTCATACGCGGGCGGCCGCGATGGCGGCGAAAGCGTTGAAAATGTTTTTCTTACCGCTCAACAGTCTCTCGCGGCAGCTGGAGATTTTTTCGAATGCCTTGAAGCGATAGTGGATCAAATGTCCGGAACCAGCGGCAGGGACGGTTTCAAATCAACGCCTTCGAATATCATAGTTTTAAATAAATTGATAGAAGATTGTCAGATGCATGAGATATTTTTTGAAAAATTAATCAATCTTTCTATAAGTTTGAAAAACGCTCGCAGGGCTCTTGAAAAAATAGTTAAAAATATGCTCTTATCGGCGCCGGAAGGGCTTGACGGCGCGGGAAGGTGCGAAACGCTTTTTAAATCCCATAAATTTTTGAAATCCATTCAAAAATTCGACAATTTCATAGTTTTGATAATTCAATCTTCCGACCTTACTTTTGTGTCAGATTTAAAATATGACGGTTTTAAACAGGAATGGTTTATTCATATAGAACCCGTAGATACTGGAAAGATATTATCAAAAAATATAATAGGCGACGCGAAAAGTTTTATGCTCGTTTCTTCATCGCTTTCGGTAAATAATAGTTTCGAATTCGTTAAATGGAACCTCGGACTTCAGAAATACAGGCGCCTTGAAACTGCTTCTTATTCTCAATATTGTAATAACGTCGCTCTTGATCTTCTTGTGCCGCGTGAAATGCCGGTGTTCGATTCAAAAAATACTGCTGTTTTTATTTCGAGGCTCTCGGATATGATAATTAAAATAGCTTCTAAAAAACCTCAGAAAATTATGGTGCTTTTTAGCGCGGTAGAAAGAATGACGGCTGTTTTTAAATCCGTAAATGAAACCCTCGGAGCGGCGGGCGTGAAATGCTTTTATCAGCGCAGCGAAATTTTAAGCGAAGGAGTTAGAGAGTGCTTGAAAAATGGAAGAGCCTGCGTGATTCTTGGTTCCCAGGCGCTTATGGATTTTACGGATTTAGTAGATGAATCGATAGATACGCTTATACTCGAAAAGTTGCCCTTTCCTTTTTTCGAAGATCCTCGCATAGCGGTTAGAAAAAAGAAAGCGGCTTCCGACGGTATGCAGGAATTCGAAGATTATATGCTGCCGAAAACTATATTAAAAATTAAGCAAACTATCGGGCGAATAGGCGAAAAAAACGGCCGCGGGCTTTTAGTCATAGCCGATTCCAGGCTTATCAACGCGAAATATTTCGGCGAAATTTTAAACGCTCTGCCGCTTTATAATACTTATTATACTTTTGAAGAATACTGGAGGGATAATAATTAATAAATTCGAATATATTTTGCAGAACGTTTCAAAGCCTCAACAATATACGGGCGGTGAATACGGGATAAAAAAAGAGGAGTTGAGCGCGCGGGAGATTC
>CAYQWL010000171.1:0-8269 GCA_964421195.1 uncultured bacterium
GCGCCTATGGCCGCTACCACGCCCTGGCCAACGCGCGCGATAATCGTGGGTTCGCCCGCGCCGCCGACTAAAGTATCTATATTCGCGCGAACCGTTATTTTAGCTATAACAAGTAATTCAATACCGTCCTGAGCGACCGCTGAGTTTTTAGGAGTTTGAATAACCTTCGGATTAACCGACATTTGAACAGCTTCGAGCACGTTGCGTCCGGCAAGGTCTATCGCCGCGGCTTTATTGAAATCGAGCTTGATATTCGCTTTCTGAGCAGCTATAAGCGCTGAAACGACACGCTCGACATTGCCGCCGGAAAGATAATGCGCTTCGAGCTGAGCAATTTCAAGGTAATCGATACCGCCTTTGACGCCCTGAATAAGGGGATTGATAATTTCGGAAGGCACGATACGCCTGAAACGCATGGCAACAAGCGTCCATAACCCTACGTTAACTCCGGACATCCATGCGGCAATCCACAGGCGTATCGGAACCATATACATAATAAAAGCTATAAATGCGACAATACCTATAACAATAAGTACAAGCATGGTTTCGGCTACATCCGAACTTCCGCTCGAACGGTACTGTCCGAACATAAGCAATAAATCGTTAATCATCAAAATAAACCTCCATTAATTTAATTTTTTTTATATTATTTATGTTATGCTCATTATAACAAATACTAAAATATTATACTTTTATAACGCCGATTAAATTTCCCTCGTTAGAAACTACACGAACCTGCGCGCCTGATGCTATAAATTGACCGTCAGAAACCACGGAATAACGGCGGCCTTCTATTTCGGCCTTTCCGGAAGGATCGAGATCAGTAACAGCCACGCCGATTTTTCCAATCAAAAGTTCAGCGGAATCGGAAGATGCTTTAAAGCCTTTATCAGCGGAAATAGCGCTTGTCAAAATGAAACTTTTAAATAATTGAGTTTGAGAAAAAGTTTTTACCATTAAAAACGAAAGCAGAAGAGTGGGAACGAGTGCCAGAAGTATCGCATCAGAACGCATATTAAGATAAACGCCATAGGCGCCGATAAAAAAACCCGCAAGCCCTATAAGCCCAAAGCCTGGAACGAAAAAAATTTCAAGCGTGATTAACATTCCGGCGGCCATTATCAATACCACCGGCAAAAGAGTAGAAGTATAAAAATAATATCCGGCCGCTATAGCCAGAAATATAATAAAAAGCAATAAAAAACTTAAAAAATCCTGCATATTCACCCCCGCTCGCTTAATCAAATACTTACTTTGCGGATAAAAAAATTATAAAAACTGCATAGTTTAAACCGGAGTAACCGTAATAACATTTCCTTCATCGGAAACAACTTTTACTTCTGAACCGGAGGAAATAAATTGACCGTCAGAAACGACCTGAACGCTTTCACCTTCTATTTTTACCCGCCCCGCAGGGTTAAGATCGGTAACAGCCACGCCCGTTTTTCCTACATATTTTATATTTTCAACTTTCGCGGCGGTACCCCCTTTTATAACTGCCGAAAGCGTAACCTCGCGAAACATTCTGGTCGAAGGAAAATAAGTTATAAAAAGCGCAAGAATGACCGTCGTAAGTATCACCGAAGTAGAAACCACCTTCACCGCTTCATGAGGATCGGGAAAAGCAAGATAAACCCCGGCGAAAGTCATGCCGAGGCCCAGAAGGCCCGTTAGCCCAAAACCGGGTACCACAAATACTTCAAGCATTAAAAACGCTACGCCCGCTATAAAAAGCAGCAAAGGAAGCATGGAACCGGCATTTGCGATAGTATGGCCCCAGAAAAAAAGCGCAAAACAGAGCAACCCGCCGACTCCCGGCGCTATATGACCGGGCATCCAGAATTCTACGGTTATACCAAGAATACCAAGATTAAGTAAAATTCCTGAAAGAAGAGGATCAGAAACGAAACGCGCGACTTTTTCTCCAATAGTAGCTTCACACGATATATAAGAAACCGAAACCTTTTCAAACGCTAAAACCTCCGCAATCGACGAAACCACTCCGCTTGCCAGATTGTGTTTAAGCGCCTGATCAGCCGTAAGGTTAAGCAGTTTACCCTTCGGCTTCAAATCTTTTATTTCGACATCCTTATCAACCATGGCTTTAGCCAGCTCTTGCGGGTGCTTCATAGCTTCGGCCACGGATTCAAACTGCGCGCGCAACGCTGAAACCATTTTTTCATCCGTCGCGCTCCATTCATCCATTTTCTTTGGTTCGGCCGAACCGATAGAAGAACCTTTGCACATATATATCCTGGAAGTCGAAAGCGCTATAAGCGCGCCGGCGGACCATGCGTTTTCGGAAACATAAGAAATGACGGGTTTTTTACATTCACGCAAAAGTTTCGAAATTTCGATAGCCGCATCAACGCGTCCGCCGAATGTATCTATATCTATAATGATGAGCGAAGCTCCATTTTTTTCAGCCTCAGAAAGGCCGCGTTTGATAAAACTTAAAAGCGCGTATTCGACGGTGCCCCTGACTGGAATGACATAATTAACGCCAGCGTTTGCCGCGCGCGGCAGGATATTTAAAAAAAATGTAAAAAAAACAAGCGATATCAAAAAAATAGTAAACGAGTAAACAAAAGCCGAATTTTTAAATGAATTTTTAAGCATATTACGCCGCGCCGCCTTTTTCAATAAAAATATACATTTACGCTTATTTATTTTTATTTTAATTATATTTTATTAGTTATTTAAAATAAATTCAAGCTTTTTTATTAAATTAAATTCATATAAAATCCATGTGTTAAAATTTAAACCGATTTAACTCAAAAAAACAGCCGGACGTCTGGAGACATTAACCCGCAAGCGAGCTTACAAATTTTTTAACCGATTCTGAAACGAGCCTGCCGTCGGCACGGCCCTTTAATTTTGGCATAACGGCGCCCATAAGTTTTGAGACATCTTTTGGAGAAGCGATTTTTAACGCGGCCGCCTCTGTTTTAACGAAATCATCGACCGCAGCCGAATCCATTTGTTCAGGTAAATACCCCATCAATATTTCAAGTTCTTTTTTTTCCTTTTCAGCCAATTCGGCGCGGCCGCCATTTTCATACATTTGAATCGAATCTTTCCGCTGTTTCGCTGCTTTCGTTAAAACCGACTGTACTTCTTCATCAGAAATAGATTCATTTTGCTTGCGCGCATCGATTTTATATTGTTTAAGCGCCGAATAAATAAAAGATAACGCCGCAGATTTAAATTCATCACGCGCTTTTTTTGCATCAATCATATCTTTATAAATTTGATCATATAATAACATAAATATTAAAACACCCCATTTCTTATTTTAATTTTAAATAAAATTTCACTATTATTGCCTATTGCACAACGCCGGCATATCGGTATTTTTTTATATTATATAAGCGCAGCCTCAGGCCGCGCTTATATAATTAAAACGCAACAAAATACAAGCTGCATTTTTTTACAGTTAAAATTTTAACCTACATACTCTTTTTACCATACTTAGCTATATGATCTTTAAGTTTATAACCATAAGTGATAGTGTATTTAGTATAAGACTCACGAAGCGAAAGCGTCAAAGGACCGGGCATTCCATTACCGATAATACGTTTATCAGCCCGGACAACCGCTACGACTTCAGCGCCGGTGCCGGTAAGAAATACCTCGTCGGCATTATAAATATCATGCGTCGTAAAAATAGTTTCATTAACGGTTATACCGTTTTCACGCGCTAACTTAATTATAGTATCGCGCGTTATGCCTTTGAGCAAGCCAAGATGCGGAGCGGGAGTATATATTTTTTTATCTTTAACGATAAAAATATTATCCGCGCTGCATTCTACGACATAGCCATCGTGATTGAGCATTATAGCTTCTCCGACGCCGGCATTATTAGCTTCTATGCGCGCCATTATGTTATTAAGATAATTGAGCGACTTTACTTTACCATTAAAAGAATCCACCGGCATACGCCTGACCGAGGCAGTAACTACTTCGAGACCTTTTTGATAAAATTCTTCAGGATATAATTTTATTTTATCAGCTATGACCACGAGAGTCGGCCGCGAACACTTTCGAGGATCGAGCCCAAGATCGCCGGAACCGCGTGAAACAACAAGACGAATATAAGCGTCTTCGAGACCGTTTATTACAAGAGTATCAGCGACTATTTTTTCCATTTCATCGATAGTTACAGGCATATCGATCATCAATGTTTTTGCGGAATAATAAAGTCTTTCAAGGTGTTCGCGAGAAGCAAAAATACAACCGCCGTATGCGCGTATTCCTTCAAAAATACCATCGCCGTAAAGAAAACCATGATCGTACACCGAAACGACGGCCCTGTCTCTATCGACAAACTCACCATTTACATAAATTTTTAACGACATCATTATCAGCCCTTTTTTTAAAAATATTTACAGGCTTCAACATTATTCATTCATACCTGACCCGTTTATATTTACTCGATACTCGTTTTTTCCGATCCATTATAACATAAAATTTCATAAAAATCAAGTCTGTGAAAAAACGCTATACGATATATTTAGCGCCTTCCTCAATGGCCTTTTCATTCATGGGAATTAAATTTTGATGCTTGGCCGATATCGATTTTTTAAGGGCGTAAGACAGGCTTTCAGCGGAAAAAGAACCTGAATTAGACATAAATGAACCCACGAGTATCATATTTAAAAGTTTAGTCGAACCCATCTGAACGGCCATATCCGAAGCCGGAATCGCGACCATTTTAACATCGGGCCTTTGCTTAAAGCCGTCTATAAGAGATTTATTATATATACACACACCATCCTTTTTTAGAGACGGTAAAAATTTATCCATTGACGGCCGGTTCATTATTATAAGCATATCAGGATTATCCACTACCGGCGAACCTATTTCACCGTCGGATATTATTACCGTACAATTAGCGGTGCCGCCGCGCATTTCAGGACCATAAGACGGTATCCAGGACACTTCGCGTCCTTCGTGAAGCCCCGCCTCGGCGATAAGCTTGCCCGCTAAAAGAACGCCCTGGCCGCCGAAACCGGCTATTACAAGATTCAACGGAAATTTACAGTCTTTTTTATTCATTTTTACTCGCCGCCTTTCGTTTCTTCGGCCACGGGGGCCTTAAATTCCTGCAAAGGATAATAAGGTATCATATTTTCTTTAAGCCATTTTTTAGAATCCGCAACATTAAGTCCCCAGTCGGTCGGGCATATCGAAAGAACTTCGACCATTGAAAATCCTTTTCCATCGAGCTGAGTTTGAAAAGCTTTCTTAATGGCGGCTTTAGCTTTTACAATATTAGCGGGAGTATCGACTGCGACACGCGAAAGATATTTAACTCCTTCAAGACCTGAAAGCATTTCAGAAACTCTTATAGGATAACCCATAGTTTCGCTGTCACGGCCGTAAGGCGAAGTTTGAGTTTTTTGATTGATGAGCGAAGTCGGCGCCATCTGACCTCCGGTCATACCATAAATAGCGTTATTTATAAAAATAACCGTAATTTTTTCGCCGCGGTTGGCCGCATGTATTATTTCGGCGGTGCCTATAGCGGCAAGATCGCCGTCACCCTGATATGTAAAAACGACGGAACCGGGAACTGAACGCTTGATACCGGTAGCGACGGCGGGAGCGCGGCCGTGAGCGGCCTGTGAAAAATCGGTATTAAAATACCAGTACGCAAACACCGAACAACCGACCGGCGCCACGCCTATTGTTTTTTCCTGTATTCCAAGTTCGTCGATAGTTTCAGCCACCAATCTATGCACCACGCCGTGCGTGCATCCCGGACAGTAATGAAAAGTTCTGCCTGAAAGGCATTGAGGACGCGAAGCGACCTTTTTCATAGTTTTAACTTCTTCTAATATTTTTTCTTTATCTTTCATTATTTATTCCTCGCTTTAATTTTATTCACGGATTCTACTTTAATGAAAACAGTTTTTTTACATTTACCAGCACTTCGTTCGGAGACGGAACCACGCCGCCCGTACGGCCGTAAAATTCGACCGGTTTAGCGCCGTTAACAGCCAGTTTAACGTCTTCAACCATCTGTCCGGTAGATAACTCTACCGCAATAAAACCCTTCACCATACTGGAAGCGGCAAATTTCGCAATAGGCTGTTTCGGGAAAGGCCACAGCGTTTTAGGCCTTAAAAGGCCGAGCTTGATACCGGCTTCACGGGCCATTACACATGCCGTTTTACAGATACGCGCCGTGATGCCGTAAGCGACAATTACATATTCGGCGTCCGCGCACTGATATTCTTCATATAACAATTCATTTTTTTCGATTTCAGCATATTTTTTATATAAATATTCAATATGCTTTTCCATATCTTCAGGCACTAAATGTATGGACGAAATAAGGTTCTGACCGCGGCCGACGGCTCCAGTCGTAGCCCATGGCTTATCATATTTTTTAATGTTCGAAGCTTCGGGCATTGAAACGGGTTCCATCATCTGTCCAAGATAACCATCACTTAAAAGCATAACCGGAGTTCTATATTTATCGGCAAGATCAAAAGCCAGAATAGTAAAATCAGCCATTTCCTGAACCGACGACGGCGAAAGAACTATAAGCTTATAATCGCCGTGTCCTCCGCCTTTAACCGCCTGAAAATAATCGCACTGCGCAGGAGCTATATTTCCGAGTCCGGGACCGCCGCGAACCACATTCACTATAAGGCACGGAACTTCCGCGCAGGCAATATATGAAATGCCTTCCTGTTTAAGTGAAATACCCGGCGAAGACGAAGAAGTCATAACACGCACGCCGCAGCCGCCCGAACCGTAAACCATATTTATAGCCGCGACTTCCGATTCAGCCTGCAGAAAAACCCCGTTTCTTTTGGGCATATGCTTCGCCAGATAGGCTGGAAGCTCGGACTGCGGAGTAATTGGATAACCGAAGTAATGCCTGCAACCTGCAATCATGGCGGCTTCACCAATAGCCTCATTGCCTTTCATTAATACTTTACCTGCCATTTATATCAACCCCTTAAAATAATTCAAAATAACGAAACTTATACACTAATACTTAATATTATAAGTACGAACGTCGCATATAAAAAACATCTTATTAAAAACAAAAATGCATCTAAAAAAACGTTCTAAATTAAAACTTTCAGCGCCGCGATTAACGATAAACCTCAAAAACTATGTCCGGACAAACTCTAAAGCAACTCGCACAGCCCGTGCATTTACTCTGATCGACGCACACGACCGGGTGATATCCGCTTTCATTCAAATGATCGCCTAATTTCAATATTTTCGACGGGCATACAAGAACGCATGCCTCACAACCCTTACAGATTTCTTCTGATATAATTACTCTACCCATACATCCCCACCCTTTTCGAATTAACTTATCGCGTCATTCTCGATTTATAATCATACTTCATGCGCATAACGCATTATTCTATTTAAAACGAACCATTCTTCATTCTCTTTTAATTTTATATCTTTTTTTACTTCATCTATAAACACGCCAGCGGCGCATACATATTTTAACGAAACATTCACAAAATTCATTCCGCCAGCTTTTAAATATCCGTCTTTAACGATCTCCGCCGTAGTTTCGCCCATTAAATGATTATTTAAAATTAAATCGGTTACCTTTATTTTGCTCGAACTTTCGATAAGCTTTATCATGGCGGTAATATCGTCATAATTATTAGTATCGGGCCTGTTTAAATTAAGGACCATATAATGCGAAAAATTTCTTTTATGGATAAACTCGCTGAGATGGCCCAGTACTATAGCGCCGTTATCGCCGCCCACTTCAAGAACTACCCTGGCGTCGTTATCGCAAATCAACGACTTTATACGCCCTGATATCGAAGGCATATCGGCGGCGGATATTTCACGATCACGCGGAACGATTAATTCGACGCCCTGTTCTTCGAGATAACTCGAATGCCTTCTGGAGCGAAAATAAGGATTAATAAAATCGAGATCACACAGGGCCACGGTTCCAACTGGATTGGATTTTTTTAAATAAGACACATAATTTAAGCAAAATTCAGTTTTTCCGGAGCCAAGATGGCCCGAAACAATTACAAGACTTGAATTTGTCACGCCTTACCCCATTAATATATTCTTATATTTATATAATTCATTTTTTAATTTTTAATCCCGGATAATTTTCACGGACAAATATAATTTTATAACAAAAATAAATATTTTGCAACATATTTATTTTTAAAGTATAATTCGCCATTAAAAATTATCATCAAAATATTTTTTTTCAGATTCATAATTATTCGATGACGGCAATTCCGCGCGCGAAACATAC
>CAYQWL010000172.1:0-1627 GCA_964421195.1 uncultured bacterium
TATTATTCCGGCTACTTTTAAATATGAAAAAATTGGCGGCGCTTCTTCGTTCGTGAATGTTTTTACCGTACTTTCAGTGGTAACCGGTTCTTTCGTTTCATCGTTCGCCGTGCGTGAAGCGGGCGATCCTTACGCCGCGTTTTTTATATCTTCGTGTTTGATGTTTATAATTTATCCTCTGGCGATATTCGAATATTTTAAAAAAAAGAGGATCGGGTTTTTAAAAGAAAATAATTTTAGTGTTATGGAGGCGGCAGTTAAATGAACGTTGAAAAAAAGAAATTTATAGAATTACTCGATGAAGATAAAATAATAATATTTGACGGCGCTATTGGTACGCTGCTTTATTCGAAGGGCATATATATCAATCGTTGTTTTGATGAAATGAATCTTTCTTCGCCTGCCGCGATAAGCGATATTCATTGTGAATATGTAAAAGCGGGTGCGCAGGTGATTGAAACCAATACTTTTGGCGCTAACCGCTGTAAACTTGCGCCTCATGGCTTTGCCGAGCAACTTGAAGCTATAAATTATCAGGGAGCCAAGCTCGCCGTGCAGGCCGCCAGAATGTCTCCGGACCAGGTTTTTGTCGCCGGCTCGATAGGGCCGCTTGGAATAAAAATAGAGCCGTGGGGTAAAACATCGGTTGAAGAGGCTTGCGATTACTTTAAAGAGCAGGCCGAAGCGCTCCTGGCAGGCGGCGTGGATCTTTTTATACTTGAAACATTTTCTGATATAAATGAAATACATCAGGCTATTAAGGCGGTAAAATCGATTTGCGATCTTCCGGTAATCGCTCTGATAAAAATAAGTTCCGATGGAAATGCTACTTATGGAACTACTTCCGAAGTATTTACTCAGAATCTTGATATATGGGGCGCGGATGTGATAGGCCTTAATTGCGGCGTCGGCCCTAAAATAATGCTCGATACCATCGAGGTAATGGCGGGATTTACTAAAAAAAAGCTGATGGTAAGTCCGACAGCCGGATTGCCGACGGCGGTTGACGGCCGTACGATGTATTTATCTTCGCCGGAATATTTCGCTGAATATGCTAAACGTTTTATTCAACATGGCGTAAAAATAATAGGCGGTTGCTGCGGTACCACTCCCGCGCATATTAAAGCGATCGCTTCGGCGGCTAAAATGTTCACTACGGGCGATAGAAAAATATCGTCGATGGCCTGCCGTACTGACCGAAAAAGCGACGCTCTTATCGAACCTGTCGCTAAAGAAAATAAGTCGCGTTTTTCCCGCAGTATCTGTGAAAATAAATTTGTGGTAACGCTTGAAATATCTCCTCCTAAAGGTTGTGACGCCACCCGTTCGCTCGAAGCCGCCAGGCTTGCCGCCGCTAATAAAATTGACGCCGTTAATATACCGGACGGCCCGCGCGCGACTGCGAGAATGAGCCCTCAGGCGCTTGCCGGAATATTCGAGCGCGGCGCGGGTATAGAAACTATTCTTCATTATTGCTGCCGTGACCGCAATCTGCTTGGCATGCAGTCAGATTTGCTTGGCGCTTACGCTTCCGGCCTTAAAAATGTTTTGCTTATTACGGGCGATCCTCCTAAACTCGGTGATTATCCTGATGCCACAGCTGTTTTTGATGTCGATTCGATAGGAT
>CAYQWL010000172.1:1637-2607 GCA_964421195.1 uncultured bacterium
CATGGTTCACAGGCTCAATACCGGTTTTGATCTTGGCGGTAATCCTATCGGTAAACCGACTGGTTTTTTTATAGGAGTCGGCGCGAACCCCGGAGCTATTGATTTAGATCTTGAAATAAGGCGGTTTGAATATAAGGTGGAAGCTGGAGCGGAGTTTGCTATTACTCAACCGGTTTTTGACATAACTTTGCTCGAAAAATTTTTAAAAAGGATAGAGCATGTAAAAATACCGATCCTGGCGGGAATATGGCCGCTCGCTTCACTTAAAAACGCTGAATTTATGAATAACGAAGTGCCGGGTATGTCGGTTCCTGAGCCTATTATGAAAAGGATGCGCGCCTGCGTTTCCGCTGAAAAGCAGCGTGAAGAAGGAATTAAAATTGCAAGAGAGGCGCTTGGCGAAATAAAAGACATGCTCCAGGGAGTTCAAATATCAGCGCCATTTGGAAGGGTTTCGACCGTTCTTGAAGTGATAGATGGAATTATCACGCGCTAACGATAAATGCGTGGCGGAGCGAAAAATAAGCGGAAATAGTTGACAAATAAATGGCTATCTGGTAACATACCGGATGATTATTACTATTAAATGGAGGTATTTAATGAGACAGATGACTGAAAAGTTTTTAAAAGACGCTTTTGCGGGAGAATCACAGGCGCATATGAAATATCTGGCTTTTTCCGATAAAGCCAGAGCCGAAGGAAAGCCGAATACCGCAAAATTGTTCGAAGCTATTGCTTATGCGGAAAAAGTACACGCGACGAATCATTTAAGAGAACTTGGCGAAATAAAATCAACGGCTGAAAATTTAAAATCGGCATTTGATGGCGAAACTTTCGAAATTGATGAAATGTATCCGGCTTATAAAGCCACCGCCGAGCTGCAAAATGAAAAAGGCGCGGTTCGTTCTATTAATTTTGCGATCGAAGCTGAAAAAATGCATCAGAAAGCTTATTTAGAAAGCAAAAAAAC
>CAYQWL010000172.1:2617-8233 GCA_964421195.1 uncultured bacterium
GTAAAGACATCGAACTTTCTTCGGTTCATGTATGTGAAATATGCGGTTACACCGTCGAAAACGAAGCGCCGGATAAATGCCCTATCTGTAATGCGGGAAAGGAAAGATTTAAAAAATTTTAACCTTCAATAAATAATTTTAATAATTTAACTACTTCGAAATTAATTTTCGCCGCGAAGTCTTTGTGTATAATTTCTAAAGCTTCCTGCGGCGTTAATTTTTTTCGGTACGGTCTTTTTTCGGTTAACGCCGAGTAAATATCACATACGGCTATAAATTGCGACGCCGTGTCTATTCCATACTCCGTATATCCGCGTGGATATCCGCTGCCATCGAGTTTTTCATGGTGCTTGAAGGCGACGCCGGCGATATCGTCGTTGAATCCTTCTTCGAGCAGGATGTTATGGCCGTAGAAGGTATGCATTTTAATTTGATCGAATTCTTCGGGGGTCAATTTTTCGGATTTATTTAAAATGTTATAATCGACGTTTATTTTTCCGATATCGTGCAGAAACCCTCCGAGCGTTATGGCATTTAATAAAGCTGGTTTTACGTGTTTGAAAGCGCAGATTATCGATGCTATTATACCCACATCGAGTGAGTGCCGGTAAATAGCATCGTCGAATTGCTTAATTTTAAGAAGATTTTTTGAAACGCGGGCGTCTTTTAGCACTTCATAATAAGCTTGAGTGCAGTTTGGAAGTATTTTTTTTATATCGGTCATGTGACCGTAATTGTTTGAAAGGATTAAATAATTTATATCGGTCATTATTATGTCGGAATCAGAGTTTGATTCAGCGCTATGACTTTCCGTCATTTTTTCTTTAATAATGCCATGAATATCGTCAATTTTAAAAGGTTTTCTGATAAAGTGGCAGGCGCCTAAATTAAGAGCGTCTATAACATTTTCGGTGGTGGCCAGTCCGGACATCATGACAACGTTCATATCTGGCAGTTGTGCGCGGGCTAAACGTAATAATTCGATGCCGTCGAGATTGGGCATGCTTATATCGGTAAGCATGAGGTCGAACGATCCGTTTTTTAATTTGTTAAAAGCTTGTATCCCATCGTTTGCGGTTTCGACGGAGTATTCGTTTTCGAGCAGTTCCGTTAAAAGCTGAGTAATGTATTTTTCGTCATCAACTATCAGTAGTTTTCTTTTGACGCTGCCTGCGGTTTGCTGCGACATAAAAACTCCTTTATCGAAAATTAAAATGATTTCTGGCGTTAAATACGCCGTAACGTAAAAAAATTAAAAATTTTGTATAAAAATTTCCACTCTTAATAAAGCATAATTTGCTATATTAAAAGGTGCGGTTTGAAATAATATCTGATTAAATCCTCTGTGAATGCGGCCGGTTATATCAAATTGATAAGGCCGGAATTCGGGCGCGAGCCGGAAAGCGCCGTTTAAAGCTTCGTAGTTGTTTACTTTTAAGATTAGTGGAAAAACGAAGTTATTTTCATCGGCAAATAATTTTTGCGTGATTATCAGGATAGCCTTTTTGGGTTCGTGATCGAGTCTGAAAGCGGCTAAAGCCATGGCGTCCTTTTGATTGTCAAATAATACATAATAACCGTCGATATCTGATTTTTTTATTTCAGTATTAACTCCGGTGTTAAAAATTATATTGCCTTCAGGAAGCCGCTGCTGAAAATAACATGTGAATACCTGTGTACGGACTACTGACTTATGCTCTTCTTTTTTTTTATGCGTATTTTTAGAAATATTTTTTGAAGCGCCGGCAGGTTGTTTCACTGTATCAAGAGATTTAACTGGCGTTTCTGGAACCGTGCCGGCGGGGGAGGCATGGTGAGCATCGCCGTCTGCAACCGGCTTTATGGCGGCAGTATCAATGGGTGTTTCCGGTTTTTTGACGGGTTCGGTTATTCCCTGCGCGCGCATGGTATTTATGACCATTTCGAGTGCGAGAAGGTAAACATCATTGGCAGGTTCGAGCTTGATCGCTTTTTCGAAATGCGCTTTTGCCGTTATGTATTCTTTTTGATTGAAAAGGTCTGTTCCGACTTTAAAATGCTCTTCGGCTTCCGGATTTGCTGCGGCAGAAGAGCCTATTATTTCATAAGTTTCTTCGGGCATTAATGTCGATATGAGATCTATTTCTTCGGTTTTGCTTGAAGCGGCCGCCGGTTCCAGGCCGGTTACACGGCGTAATTTATCGCCGCTGGCGTTGAAATTTGTTTCCGGGGGGCTGCCGTCCGTTTTTGCAGTGGAAATATTTTCGGTGTCTGAAGCCGTATGTGAGTCGTATATGATATTTACTTCACCGGTTTCAAGATTGAGGCTGCCGAAGTTTTGAGTGTCGATTAAATCGAGTGAATCTGAAACATCGTCGGTAATGCGTTCGACGGCGAAACAGACGAATGGTGTAAAAAAAAGCGCGGGAAAAGAAAAAAATATGGCGGTTAAAATTGGCAATAGCGAATTAACCATATATGCGAATTTAAATTCGCTATATTTAACACAATTGTGTTTGTAATAATTGCGCCTGTAATAACGGTTTGTTAAATTATCTGTGAATCGTCTCATTTTTCGTTTTTTCTTTATTGTTATTTTTATTTTCGAATATAATATATTTTTTTTATGTTACCACGATGAATAAGGACGTCCTTCAAGGCTTGTAAAAATAGCTATCTGATATTTAAACGCGGGGTTGTCGTCGCGTGGAAATTGAATGTCGTATATCTGTTTTTGATCTTTAAGGCATACAGCTCCGCAGGCCGGACAATTTATCTGATTGACCGTTATATCTTCGACTTTATAAACTCCTCCGCATATATGAATTGAACATGATTTTCCACATTGCGCGCATGGAATATTTTTTAAAGACGGATCGATGATTTTATATGTTTTTATGCAATCAGTGCATTTATAAACAGGTTCGTTGCATTTATAAACCATGATGTCTTTATCGGGTGCGGTTAGAAAATCTGCTACGGTTTTTTGTTCGAGCCCGTCCGGCGAATTAGTTAAAATAACCATCCATGCCTGATTTGAACTTGCAAAAGGATTGATGGGCGGGCTTTTACGCAAAAAAGGCATTCCGATACCCGCGAGTTCCTGACGTTCTTTAGAATCGAGCAGGAGATTGCTTTTTATCCATCGCAGTTCGTTGAATGAATAGGGATAGCGGCCGACCGAAGCGTGAAATTTATCGATGGCGGCGCGCGTGGTGATAAGCGTTTCTTTTAATTCGAGTTCTCTGTCGCGAATGAAGACTACTTCGCCAAGCGGAATAGCCGCCGTAGTTAATACTCCCATAATGACTATGGTCGTAAGCAATTCTATAAGCGAAAGCGCTTTGCGTCCTTGATATTTATAATATATTTTTTGTTTTGCGGTTAATAATTGCAATTAAATCACCAGTCTTTATATAACGTTTCGTTTATAGCGAGACGATCATCGCGCGGATAGCGGATATCCCACATACACCAGTAGGTGTAATAATCGTTTTCACGTTTACTGTCCGTTTTTTTTACGTCAGGTATAAAATATTTTAACGTCGGTTTTAATTCGCCCGCGGCCTGTTGAATGGCTTCATTAGTTTCGCTGCGCCGCTTTCCTTCGGCGTCCCATTGCATTGCTTTGTTGATAACATCGGCTGCGGCTAATTTTTCGGCATCTTCTTCGGAATAATCGGCAAGAAGAAGGTTTTTAGCTTCGTTTATTTCCGCGGCGAGTTTTACGGCCAGTATATCGGCAACTCTTTTATAAAACTGATGAACTTCGACATTATGCGCCATAAAGTCTTTGCAGGCGACCGCATGGCAGCCGGAGTTGGGGTTGTGTTCGGTGGCGCCCGCGGTTATTATTTCCCAGTCGTATTGATCGCCGGTGAACGGATTAATCGGCGGGGCGTCGCGAAGGTATGTTATGGTAAAACCGGGCGGATCCAGGCCGCGCAACTCCATAAATGATGCAGGATAGGTTTTATAATGTTCGTAAAATTTATCGAGCGCCTGTCTTGATTCGGCTAAAGCTTCTTTGAGAAGTTTTTCCTGCTGTCTTATTATCATCAGCTGGCCGATAGGCACCGCGGCGGTTGCCAGAACGCCGATTATAACGATGGTGGTAAGTATTTCTATCATCGTAAAACCGCGAGAGCGCAATCCTGTTTTTATATAGCCGTGCACGTTATTTGCCGGCATACGGTACTTCCTTTCAAAACTTTTTTATAGAATCGAAACATAATACTAAAACGCATGGTCGTTTTTTATATTAAATATAGATCATAGCCGTGCATGTTTGTATAACGCTAATTTAAATTATAACATAACCGGCTTTAAAGTTCAATAAAAGTCTTGAAAAAAAAGAATTAAAATGTTAAAATTTAATTAATGGTTAATGAAAAATATTGAATAAAAGGCTAATTTATGGAAGGTGAACTCGATTGGACCGGTTTAAATATAAAGTTAGCGTAATTGCTTCGGGTTCTTCAGGCAATTGTGTTTATGTAGAAACAGGCGGAGCAAAAATACTTATAGATGCGGGGATAAGCAATAAGCGAATCGAGGCGGGATTGCGTTCTATATGCGTATCTCCTGAAGAAATCGATGCGGTTTTTATAACTCATGAGCATTCCGATCATATCAGCGGTTTGAGGGTTTTTCAGAAAAAATATCATAAAAAACTTTATCTTACTAAAGGAACGCTTGCCGGTTTAAATGATGCCGATGCTATATGTTCGTCGTGCGAAATTAAAATAGTTCCTCAATTTAGCGAAGTAATCATAAAAGAATGCCGCGTTAATACGTTTTTAACTGATCATGACGCTAACGAATCTTTTGGCGTTACGCTTGCGTCGGCCGACTCTAAAATTTCTATCGCTACCGATCTGGGTTATGTTAATAAAGCTGTTTTCGATCATTTAAAGTATTCGAATATTTTAATATTTGAATCTAATTACGACGATGAAATGCTTATGAATGGAATATATCCATGGTATTTAAAAAAACGTATAATGGGTAAAAAAGGGCATCTTTCAAACGCGGATTCGGCGGCTGCGTTGCTTGCGCTTAACTGGGAAGGACTTTCGCATGTTTATCTGGCCCATTTAAGCCGTGAAAATAATACCCATGAAACCGTTGAAAGAATCGTGCGTCAGGTTTTTAGCGGCGAATCGCATAAGCCTGGATTTTTGCTTACCTGGCATGACCGGCCCGGCGAATGCGTCAGTATGTGAATAATCTTCGTTGAATTCCGGCCGGAATTTATGGGCCGCGGTATTACGGCGTTATTTAAACTACTATTTAAAAATAATAACGGGGGGTTTTTATGAGCGTAAATGAAGTGAACGAAAAAGAGATTATGGATGATATTCGTAAAGACCTGAAAAGTAAAAATCGTTCGGTGCGCGCTCTGGCGTGTAAATCGCTTGCCCGCTTTGAAAATGGCGCTTCGGCTTTTCTTTTAGTATCCATGCTTTCCGACCGCGATCCAGACGTGCGTTTTCATGCGTCGCAGAGCCTTTTTAAAATCGCGGGAGCGGCCGTTGTAAGCCTTGTTAATGCGCTTGGACATGATGAGTGGATAGTTAGAAAACAGGCGAGCGATATATTAAAAAAATTATCCCTGGATTTATCGGAGGTAAGTCA
>CAYQWL010000173.1:0-8152 GCA_964421195.1 uncultured bacterium
TAAGAAAAGGTCACGGTTGGTATCAGCAGCGGTATTGTTGTTAAAACCGTTGTTAGGATTGTTCTGAGTTGCGAAACCGTGAACGGTAGAGTCCTGTAACGAAATGAACGTAGTAACGTTATCGTCAACCTGACCTTTAATGTTCATACGGAGTCTGTTTACGAATCTGGAATTACCACGATCAGCAACGCCAGCGTTTAAGCTTTTGTATTTGTTTTCTTCAAAACGAACGCGATCTTCGAGGGTAACTCTGAATTTGTTGAAGCCGCTCTTTTTAAGAGTGTCAACATCAGTTTTCAAAGTGTCAACGTCGTTACGGATAACTTTTACTTCTTCTTCGAGGGCCTGAACTTTAACGCCGAGAAGCGCGAGTTCGTCCGCGAATTCGATTGTGAGTTTCTGTAAGGTTTCAAGGTCGGCGCCGCCGAATTTTTTGTCGATTAAGCGAGCGGTTAAGAGAGCCATTTCGTATCTGGTCATAGCTTTCGAACCTTTGAATTTGCCGTCTGCATAACCTTCGAGAAGGCCTTTTGCCGCGAGGCTGTTAACTGCTTCATAAGCCCAATGTTTTTTAGGAACATCGGAGAACGGACCTGCGAATGCGGCGCTGATCGCCGTTTCCATGAATACCATTACAACTACTAATAATAAACCTTTTTTCATTACTTTCAAATCCCCCTTGATAATTTTAATTAATTTAATCAGACCGGGATCGAATTAAACCTTTACTTCGTCCGCTCAAGCTCGCGGGGGGCGCTTAAATTTTTCGCTTTTAAGTGTCCTTGTTACCTTCAATGCTACTTAATTCAAACTTCCCGTTTACTTTAACGCTTTCTTTTCAAGATTAACCAGTCCGCTTTCACGAACCGGCCGTCTTCCACCCAACCGGTTTCCGCCTTTAACCATAACGCACCCGTGATCAGGATTTGTCTGTTTCACCTCCTTTAATTACACGAATACGATATAAAGTTATCAAACGAACCCCGCAGTCAAATTAGAAATTATTTTATCAGTATTTTTTTTTTATGTCAAGCTTTTTTTAAAAACAATTCTCTTTAACTGGTTTATATTATCTGAAAAAACAACCTTTTTCAATTTAAAAAAATCTTTTTTTATTTTAAAATTTCAAAGTTTTTCAACATCAGAAGAAGCGAACGCGGCGCCGCAATAAAACCATAAAATACGGCTTATTTCATTATTAAACATGTTGTATTCGCTAAAACCCATTATTAAAACCGCGCAAAAAGCTATTAATACGCCTCGCGCATAAGCCGTTTCAAGCGCGGCGCCGGCCGGGCCGCCGAATGAAAAGCACCTGATTTTAAATGACAATGAATATAAAAGCCGGCCGCAAAGCCATAAAAAAATTATAAAACCGATTAAACCAGTCTCCGCATAAAGCTGCAGATAAAGATTATGCAGATGACCGTAAATCATTTGTTTTCGTTCGGCCGCCGCCCATTCTATTCGATTAACGTATTCAGCATAATTTTTTTCGACTCCGCCAATACCGACGCCAATGATCGGATTATCACGAATCATCGCGATACCGGCCGCATATATTACCTCACGCCCGCTCGAATAACCGGAAAGCGTACTTTTAACACGCAAATTTAAATCATCCAGAAAAACGTTATTTTTTACAGGCGGGTATAATATAATTAAAAATGCAAAGACCGCCATAACCGCAAAAGTTATAAGCGCTTTATAATAACGATTTAAAAATAATACCACCATAATGGCCAGAAACATAACAAACCACGGACCGCGCGAATAAGTCAATACGAGCGCCGCCATGTTTGTAGTTATTAAAGCGATAAAAACGCCGCGGCCGGCCGGGCCGCCGAATGAATCCGGCGCCCCGAATAAAACCGACAATGATATGCACTGAAGCATGACTAAAAATTCGCCATAAGTAATCGACACTTCAAAAAGGCCGCTATATCTGGTAGGCCAGTTAACGAAATCGCTGAAATAAATTATATCGTTTAACTCAAACGCGGTAGTTAATATAGCGGTAATAAGCAAAATAAAATTAACGGCCTGAAGCGTAAATAACATTTTAAGCCTGCTTACCGCTTTACCGGCCGCTTCATAAGCGAGAAAAAAAGTTAAAAACGCCATAACGTTTTTTATTTTCCCAATTCCCGGTAAGCCAATGCCGCTTACAAATAAAGCAAAAATATTAACGAGCGCATAAGCGAACATTACAGGATATATTTTGTGATATTTGAAACAGACCCGACTGCCGCGCATACGCGAATATAAAAGCACGGCTATAGCGGAATATAACGAAAAATTAGATAAAAAAGTAGAAAAAGAAACGGTAATTAAAAACATAGAAATAAAAAAAGCTATAACACCGCTTAAAACGCTGCTTTCATCGTTTGTGTTACCGATATCCCGGCCGTTATCGTCATTATATTGATCATTACGATAATTACAGTCAACCATGTTACCTGTACCTGCTCCTGCTGCCCATACTAATTATTTTAACTCGCTTATTCAGTATTTATGGCGTTTATCTTATAACCTTAACAATCTTACCAATCTTATAGCTTTATAATTAACCTTATAACTTTAACTTAAAAATAGATCATTATGATACTTATGATATTATAGTCTTAATAATAATATAAATTAAATTTTTAAAAAAAACCTTAAATAATCTTAAACATTAAAATCTTATATTTTTAATAACTTTATAATAAACTGACAACAGCATAAGATATTTTTTTTCACCGACAATTTTTCTTAAAAATCGGCGCGCACCCGCAAAGCACCATTCAATAATAGCTATTTGCAATCCTTTAATATCGATATAACCAGAATTAATAATCTGGACTATTTTTTTTATTATAACGCCGTCAGGATTCGAACTTACGCCTCCAACCCTGTAAGCCGAGACCACTACATCTTTAAGTTTAACAAATTTCGCGCCGCGCTCAATCAGGCGAAGCCACAAATCATAATCCATGCTGTATTTTAGCCTCTCGTCAAATTTATTTTCAATAAGCATACTCCTGGGCATAATAACCGATTGGTGGCAGATAGAACAATCATTATTTAAATTTTCATGATCAACCCGGCACATATTTTTTTTTCCTGATTTATCTATAATCAGAGCGCCGCCGTATAATATAGTATCTTCACCCGGCATGTTCAATTTTATATAATCCGCCAATTTTTCGACCGCTTTTTCATCATAAAAATAATCGCTGCAATTCATCATTATAACATAATCGCCCGCGGCAAGCTCAACGCCTTTATTAAACGCCGCGCTTATACCATTATCTTTTTCACTCACCAAACGAATTATTCCGCCGCCGAATTGTTTAATGATATCGAGCGTACCGTCGGTCGAACCGCCATCAATTACTATATACTCAAGGCCGGAATAACTTTGCTTTACAACGCTTTCAACAGTTTGAGCGATATAATCCGCGCCGTTTAAAACTACCGTTATAACGCTTATAATTGGATAAGATTTTTTTACCGCCATTTATTAACCATCCATAACATTATTAAAAATTATCTTCCTTAAAATTATAATAAGCAAAGAATCGGCGCCAATGCGGAATATAAAAATCAAACGTATCGAGCCGGCCTTACAAAAACATAATAATAATCTTAGTTTTATTATATTCGATTTTTTGACAAATTTCAAGATAAAAATATTTACGGATTATTTGCCGCCGGCAGGGCAACAGGCTTATCTATAAAATTAAATGTGAGATTTATGGATATCATTTATGGATATTAATTGACAATAAAATAAATTTTTGTTATATTTGTAAAGATATTTTTTACTTTGCCGGTTAAAATGGGTATAATCGATAATAACGCGCCGCATCTTTTACGGCCGCTTACGATAGATAAAAATATATAATTATAGCTTACATCTGACACAGTTTTTTTAGCGGAAAATAAAATAAAATTTAACATAAGATTTAATTTAATTTGATAGGAGATGTTATTGATGAAAAAAAACGCGGATATCCGCTGGGATCTTTCCACTCTTTATAGCGGCCTTGAATCTTCAGAAATGAAAAAAGACTGGCTGCTTCTTAAAAAACTTATTGAAAGCGCGGGTAAATATTTTCTTGATAATAATATAATGAGCGGCGCCCCCGAAAAAATTAAGATTAATAAAGCTTTCGCCGACAAACTCGCTCACGCGATCGAGCTTATGAATAAGTCGTTTTTATTATATACCACTCTCGATGCTTATGTTTTTTCTTTTTATTCTACGGATTCTTACAATAAACTTGCCGCGCAAAAAACCTCTGAACTTGAAAAAATAGGCGTGCCGCTTAAAAATTTAGATGTCATGCTTCAGGGCTTTATCGGAACGATTGGCGATAATCTCGAAAAATTAATTGCATTAAATGACACCTTAAAGGAACATCGTTTTTTTCTTTATGAATGTCGCGAACAGAGCAAGTATTTAATGAGCGAAGATAAAGAGCGGCTGGCGGCTGAGCTTGCATTAAGCGGCGGACAGGCTTTTTCAAAATTGCAGGGCGTAGTTTCTTCACAGCTTACAGCTCAGGTCAAAATAAATAATAAATTAACCGGCATGCCGATGGCGCAGATTCGCAACCTCGCCTATGACGCCGATGAATCAGTTCGCAAAGCGGGATATGAAGCGGAAATAAAAGCATGGGAAAGCGTTCGCGAACCACTCGCCGCCGCGCTTAACGGCGTTAAAGGTCATAATATAACGCTTAACAATCAACGCGGCCGTAAATCGTGCATACACCATTCGCTCGATATGAACCGCATCGATGAAAGAACTTTAAAAGCGTTGTTATCAGCCATGAGTTCATCTTTTGAAATGTTCAGAAAATATTTTAAAAAGAAAGCTTCACGTCTTGGCGAAAAATCTCTTTCATGGTGGAACCTTTTTGCTCCCGCCGGGGAATTAGAACGCCGTTTTACTTATAAAGAGGCTTCTGAATTTATAGTCGATAATTTTAACGCTTTTTCAAAAGATCTTGGCGCTCTTGCCGCCCGTGCTTTTAAAAACAAATGGATCGACGTTTATCCGCGCGATGGAAAACGCGGCGGCGCTTTTTGCATGCCGGTTCCAAAAATTGAAGAATCGCGTATCTTATGTAATTTTGACGGTTCATTCGAACAGGTTCTGACTATCGCTCACGAACTCGGCCATGCTTACCATAATGAATGTCAGAAAGGCCTTACAATGACGCAGCGTTCTACTCCGATGACGCTCGCGGAAACGGCTTCTATATTTTGTGAAACTATAATACTTAACGCCGCTTTAAAACAGGCGAATAAAAAAGAAAAACTCGCGCTTCTTGAAACTCAGCTTATCGGAGCGAGTCAGCTTATAGTAGATATTTATTCGCGTTATCTATTCGAAAAAGAAGTTTTTACCGTTCGCGAAAAAAACGAACTTTCCGCGGATGATTTTTGCGATTTAATGCTGAAAGCTCAAAAAGCTACATATGGCAAAGGTCTTGAACAAAAAAACTTCCATAAATATATGTGGGCGGTTAAGCTTCATTATTATATGCCCGAACTCGCGTTTTATAATTATCCTTATGCATTTGGATTTTTATTCGGGCTCGGCCTTTATAGCATATTTGAACGCGATGGACGTAAATTTGTACCAGAATACAACGAACTATTGCGTTCGACCGGATTATACACGGCGCAAGAACTTACTAAAAATTTCGCAATAGATATAACAAAAGAAAAATTCTGGCTCGATAGCCTTAAAATAATAAAAGGCCATATAGATGAATATTTAAAATTATAATTTCGATTTTAAAATATTATTTTTTATATTCTTTAAATAGCTTAAAACATTCGCCTCTATAAATATCCATAACCGCTGACGGCCGGATTATTGTAAGACGAATGTTTTATTGTTATTATTGTATGTTATTGTATTATAATTTTAAAATCAATATAAATGATTGCCGCTTATGTAATTAACCGGCCATTATTTTTTTCATTACTGGAAACAATTCTTCGAACTCATCGTAAATTTTAGTGGCCGGCGATATCTGATAGTTTTTCAGCCTGTCAAGCTCACCGGCGTCGAATATTATCGAAAGGCATTTTTCGCATAGCTTAAAATGAATATTTGAATTCTGGATATATTCTTCGTCTCTGAGCTCTACTTCGCAGCGCGGACATTTTTCATTAATTATATGCGTGGCGCTGGTAGCGCGATAAGATTCGTGAACGCCGCCGTCTTTAATATATTCATTATGCCCTTCGCGAAGTCTTTTTACCTCCACGCCATCTATAAAAACGAGTCCGCATCCGGCGCAGGTTCTAACCGTTACTCCGGATATCGTTTCGGTAGTTAAGGTTGTTGAACATTTTTGACATTTTAGATCTTGCATTGAATAAAGCTTCGCCTCCTTTCTTTTTTATAATATCGGAAATAAAAATAAAATATTAACATTTATGTTTAAATGATTGAATAATTGATATTCGGATTTTTTAGTATTAGATTTTTAAACGATTTTAATTCGATGCTTCTATCGGATATGAATTAACTACTGGAAGTACCATCGATTCAGCCGCTTTTAATTCATTTATGAAAGCGGGCGTTACCATCGCTTCGTAAGAAGCGCTCTGGTTACCGCAAAATGAAGTGAGGGAGATTAATACGACCGGAATCGATGCCGCCGCTCGTTTCATCGTATAAATTTTAAAATATAAAGTTCGGACGGAATCGAATATTTTACGCGGCTGTCTGTTATTATCGTCTTTAAACATTATACGGCCGCCGGAGAGAAAATAAGTTTCAGATACCGTTTTATAAAATTGGTCCATGCCGTTTACATTATAAGCGCCTTTTTCATCGATAACGCTTATTTCTATTCCGCTTGAAAGCCCGGTCGGCGCTTTATCTCCAGCATCCGAAACTCTAATGCCGCATACCGCCGAAGAAAGTTTTTTTCTCATAAATGATATTATACGCCGGCCGTTACGCTGCGCTTCAAGCTGGTTGATCCCATCGGTAAATTGTTTGATGCCTGATGAAAAAATAGCGTAGGCCGCCATCATAATTATTCCGGCTATAGAAATCGCGATTAAAAGTTCGCTTAAAGTTATACCGCGTTTTTTTAATAATCCTGCCGTTTTACCCGCTAATACGGAAAAACTTTTTTGCGTGATATGAAATCGATTTTGCAAAATATAAAATTTTATTCGTCGTAATAATTTATTTTTTCTTATATTCATATTATTAATATTAATACACCTGAAAAATATTTAAATATCAATTTATTGTTTGTTATTTTTTGTTTTTTGTTTTTTGTTCACTATTTAATATATACTATCTGCCATGAGCTATATTTATGATTATTAGTTATATACGATCATCGAAAGGCTTAATTTAACATCTCTGCCGCGTTCCTTATATTTAACGATAACATCGGCCTGTGAAAATATTTTAGATAATTTTGTTATTTCAGTTTCAATAGTAAAAACGTTGCGTTCGGTTTTTACGGTTCCTGATGTGCGCGCGTTAAATTTAGACGCTCCGACGGCCTCTATTTGTTCGATGGCCGTTCTTGCTAAATTAAGCGCGGTAGAATTATTATATAATGCGGCCGTACCGCGCGTTGTAAATGAAAAAAGCTGGAAAACCGAAATGGAGCCCATCACCAGAATAGCGGCGGCTATCATGACTTCTACGAGTGAAAATCCGGCATTTCTTTTTTTAAAATAAAAATTAGTTTTTGCTGTCATTATAGAATTAATAATAAACTCCCCGTGAACAGTTTTTTATTCTGATAATCAACCATTTTGCCTTTATATTTGATTATTTTATCTTACGACCGGCGGGCCGAAAGTAAGACTGAAACCGTTAAAAATAATGCTATGATCGCATATCGGCGATCCGTCATAATTTACGAGCAACGCTTTAAATTCTTCATTGGATTCAGCGGCTTTTTTCGCGCGTTTTGCGTCTTTGCCGTTATAAACGCAGATACCGTAATAACGCCCGGCCGATATGGATTCGTCTTTAGTTATTACCGCAAATATTCTATCAGGCGTTAATTTGACATAATTATTGCGGCCGCGAGTTTCAAAAATTACCTTCGCCAGCCGCGCTATTATTTCATATTCTAATTTCGACACTATTAATCCTGCGTTTAATTGG
>CAYQWL010000174.1:0-8024 GCA_964421195.1 uncultured bacterium
ATAATAATGCGGCGGCTTCATGCGCCGGTTTTTGCAATTCGATGGTAAAACCTGAACTTGTCGTTGGCGCGGGTGATATGGAAAAATTAAAAGTGGCGGCTCATTTTGGAGCGAATGCTATTTATTGCGGCGTTTCTGATTTTTCTCTGCGCGCGCGGGGAAAGAATTTTTCGCGTGAAGAGCTTGCCGCCGCCGTAATTTATCTTCACGAGCGAAATGTTAAAATATATGTTACCGTCAATGCTATTATACACGAAGACATGCTCGGCGCTCTCGATGATTATCTTTTATTTCTCGATTCAGCGGGTGTTGACGCCGTTATTTTTTCAGATACCGCGGTGCTTCTATCTGCCCGGCGTCTCGGCATTAAACCGCGGCTTCATTTATCAACGCAGGCTTCGGCGGCTAATTCGCGCGCTCTCGAATTTTATAGCGCAAACGGCGTTTCGCGCGTCAATCTGGCCCGTGAATGCTCGCTCGATGAGATCCGTAAAATGAAGCGCCCGGCCGGACTGGGAATTGAAGCTTTTATTCACGGCGCCATGTGCATGTCTTATTCAGGACGCTGCCTTTTATCTAATTTTATGGCCGCGCGCGGCGCGAACGATGGCGCATGCGCTCAGGCGTGCCGCTGGAAATATTATCTCGTCGAAGAAAAACGGCCGGACGAATATATGAATATAATTGAAAATTTCGAAGGTAATGGAACTTATATTTTTAATTCACGCGATTTAATGGCGCTCGATTTATTAACGGAGCTATACGAAGCCGGGATTAACGCATTTAAGGTCGAAGGCCGTATTAAAGGGCCGCATTATATCGGAGTGGTTACATACGCATACAGAAAAGCTTTTGATGCGTTTTATGAAGCATTGAAGCGCGGTGAAAAATATAAGCCGGAACCTGATATTTATGAAGCGCTCGCTTCGGTGTCGAACCGCGGTTATATAAGCGGTTTTTATAAAGGAAAAATTGATAATTCAGGGCATAATTATGAATCGTCAGATTATTTAAAAACTTATAGGCTTGTCGGAATAGTCGCTGGCGATAAGGGTGCGAATGAATATTTAATATCGGTTAAAAATAATATAACCGCCGGAAAAAATTATGAATTTGTAACGCCCAATGGAATTTTTAACGCGGCTATTTCAATGATGAAAACTCCTGACGGCGCGGTAAAACCGAACGCTTCAAATCCGGAAGAAGCTGTTATTTCGGTGGCCCCGCTCAACGGTTCTAATTTTTCACTTTCAAAATATGATTTGATCAGGGAGCGTAATTGCGACTGATGAAGTATATACTTAAAATGCCGCCCGATAAAATAATGTTTTTTGCCATGATACTCGAATCTTATGAAGATGTGGCCATTGTAACTACTTTAATACCGGCGGCAAAAAATGCGTCCGAAGCCGAAGGCGCTGGCAAAATTCCGGCCAGATCTTTAGTTGTGGCTAACGTAGTTGACGATTTCGATCAACTTTTTCATTCGATAATAAACAGCCTCGCCGACGGCGATATAAAAGCGGTTCCTGCCGCCGAATATGAAGCCGCCGCTGAAAAAAAATAACGTAAATGTAACATGGCTTTATTTAATTATTATAGCGCGGAAAACGATATAAACTTTATAGCGTCAGAAGACGCAAAGTTAAATGAAATAAATACGGGCGGCGATAAATCTATTACGCAGCGCGCTTTATTATTTGCGGCTTTAGCTCAGGGACGCAGCGTGATTTATAATTCTTCGCATTCTCTCGACGGCCTGGCGGCGGCGGCCGCTATTGAAAGCCTCGGCGTTAAGATACGGCGTCATGCCGGATGTAATTACATTGAGGTTTCTTCCGGCGGAATAGGTAATTTTATAGAACCGGCGGGATTTATCGATTGCGCCAATTCAGGTACGGCAGCTCGTCTGATGATGGGAGTTTTAGCGCGAGCGAGCGAACGGACTTTTTTTTTAAGCGGCGATTCATCGCTTTTAAAACGGCCGATGTCGAGAATCGCCCGGCCGCTCGAATCAATGGGGGCAGGGGTGAAACTCCGGTCAGGCGGATTTCTGCCCGCGGCTGTTTCCGGTTCTAAATTGCGTGGCATTGATTATTATAATGAATTCAACAGCGCACAGGTGAAGGCTTCACTTATTTTTGCCGCGGCTGGCGCTAAAAGTAAAAGCGTAATAAATGAAAAATTTATGACGCGAAATCATAGTGAAATTATGGCGCCGTGTTTTGGAATTGAAATTAAAACGGCATTAATGAAAAATAGTTGTTATAAAGTTTCGCTGTCTGGCGGCCAGAAGTTTTTGCCGGCCAGATTAAAAATTCCGAACGATCCATCGACGGCCGCTTTTTATATCGCTCTGGACGCTCTTTATCAGCTTGTTTATTCAAAACCGCTTAATTTTAAATTAAAAAAAGTATTGATAAATCCTGCCCGTTGCGGTTTTTATGAAAAATTGTTCGACTGCGGGTTCGACGTTATATACACCGGTTATGATTCGCGGGAATTCGTCGAGCCGGTTGCGGATATGCAGGTCCATTATGGCGCTTTAGCTCCGCTTTCTTCTCTTTATATAAATTCACCGGCGGAAGTGACGGCCATGATAGATGAAATACCGCTTATGGCGCTCGTGCTGTCTTTCGCCGCCGGTGAAAGCGTAATCGAAGGGCTGTCCGAGCTTCGCGTAAAAGAATGCGACAGGCTCGCGGTTTTAACGGCAGGTCTTAATAAAATGGGCGCCCGTCTGCATATAAAAGATGGCGCGCTTATCATAGAAGGAATTAAAAAATTGAAAGGCGCCAGGCTTTCGTCTTATAACGATCATAGAATGGCAATGACTTTTATCGTAGCTGGAATTTTATCAGGCGGCGATTTTAGCGTTGATAATTGTGAATGCGTCGCTGTTTCAAATCCTGATTTTTTTGATGTTTTACGCGGCGCGGGTTTTAAATTTCATATAACATAGCATAATTGCAAATAGCATAATAAATTTAAATAGTGTTATAGCCAGTATTATAGCATTCAGACGCCTGATGATAATTTATAATCTTAAACTGATAAAAGATAAAAGATGATCGGAGTGATTAAAGTGAGTGGAAAAACTAACAGTATAGCTATCGACGGTCCGGCCGGCGCGGGAAAATCGACGGTGGCCAGAAAAGTGGCGGCGGCCCTTTCGTTCGCCTATGTCGATTCGGGCGCGATTTATCGCACCGCGGCCCTTTATTTTATAGAAAAGTATGGTGAAAAAGCGAAAGATGTCATAGCGGATGATGAATTAATGAAAAAAGAGCTCGAAAAATTCGAGATAGATTTTAAGATCGATAGTTCATTGAATTTTATAGTTTTATTAAATTCGGCCGATGTCAGCTCTAAAATTAGAACTCAGCAAGTGTCTAATTTCGTTCCCTGTGCCGCGGCGAATCCGGCGCTTCGTGAAAAGGTAAATCAAAGCCTTCGCGCCTTTGCGCTTAATAATAAAGTCGTAATGGATGGGCGCGATATAGCGAGTTGCGTGCTTCCGGATTCCAGACTTAAAATTTTTCTTACGGCGGCCTCCGAAATACGCGCTCGCCGCCGTTACGACGAGCTTTCCGCTAAGGGAGAAAAGACGAATTTTGAAATCATTCACGCTGAAGTTATAAAACGCGATGAAATGGATGAAAAACGTTCGGTGGCGCCGCTTATTAAAACCGAAGACGCTCTGCTTTTAGACTCTTCGAATATGAGCGCGGCCGAGGCGGCGGATTATATAGTCCGGCTCGCGAAAAATGAATATGGCATATAACGTCCGGCCTGTTCCGGCCGGCGTAATAAAAATATTATAAATGAATATAAACATAAAGAGCTGATTTATGAAAAAAACCGATATTTATTTTTCCGTTTATCGTTATATTTTGAAATTTTTATTTGCCGTATTTTTTATTAAATATGATATAGAAGGAGAAGAAAACCTTAAATTTCTGGCCGATAATAAAAAAGGCGCGGTATTCGCTTCGAATCATATATCCAATCTCGACCCTGTTTTATATATGCTTGTAAAAGTCGTTAATATAAGGTTTTTAGCTAAAAATTCGTTGTTCCGCGTGCCGGTGCTCGGCTGGTGCCTGAAAAAATGCGGTCAGCTCAGCGTGAATCGCGCGGCGGCTGATTCGCGCGCTGTAAGAAGCGCTATCGAATATATAAATAAAGGCGAAACGCTGTGTATCTTTCCAGAAGGCACGCGTTCAGCCGATGGCGAATTACTGCCGGGCAAGCCTGGCTGTGCGATGATCGCTTATAAGACGCAGGCGCCGGTAGTGCCCGCCGCTATATGGGGTTCGCATCGTATTCTTCCTAAAAATAATTATCTTCCGCGCCTGGCGAAGGTAAGAATAAAAATAGGCCGGCCGATTTTTTTCGAAGAGCACTATTCTAAAATTGGAGCGCCTGATGAAAATGAACGCGAGGCTTATAATGCGATGACCTCGAAAATAATGAGTGAGATAAAGGAGCTTCATGAATCGATTCGTTGAATTGTTAAGCGGGGCTGGCGATTTTGAATCGGCCAGGGCCGCTCTGTCTGCCGGCTGTGACGCCATATATCTCGGATTAAAAAATTATGGCGCGCGGCGGATGGCTGATAATTTTACGGCCGCCGATCTTGATAAAATAGTAAAATTAGCATCGGCGCGCGGTAAAAAAGTTTATTTGACTCTTAATACACTCATTAAAGACCGAGAAACGGCCGATTTTATAGAATGCGCGGGCCGCGCCCTCGATTCCGGCGTTTCAGCGCTTATAATGCAGGATTGCGGTATGATCGAACAGACGGCTTCCGCTTTTAAAGGCGCTTGCATACACGCTTCAACTCAAATGAATATTCATAATTCGGCCGCGCTTGAATTTTTAAAAAAATCGGGAGTATCGCGTGTTATACTTTCACGTGAATGCGCCTTAAACGAAATTGAAAAAATATGCGCCTCGAAAATTTTAAGCATTGAAACTTTCGTTCATGGCGCATTATGTTCTGCCGTATCTGGCGTTTGTTACATGAGTTCGTTTAATAATAATCGTTCCGGAAACCGCGGCGTGTGCACTCAGATGTGCAGGCTGAAATATGGATATCCCGATGCGCCCGATAAATTTTATTTATCTACGAAAGATTTTTGCGCGCTTTCGTTACTTGAAAAATTATATCATGCCGGCGTCGATAGTTTTAAAATCGAAGGTCGTAACCGCAGCGCGGCATATGTATATAATACTACTTTAGTTTTTCGTGAAGCGCTCGATTTAATATATGAATCTAAATTTGAAAGAAGCGCGGTGGAGCGGCTTACGCGCCGCGCGGCCATGACTTATAACCGCGGTCTGAGCGCGGCTTATCTAAAAGGCCGCGGCGAATCCGATGTGATTTTTTGCGAACGTAACACGGGCAGCGGTCTTTTAGTATCGTCTAAAATTACCGGTTTTGATCCGGCCGGATGTTCTATAAAAGCTTTTTTTAACGATACGGTAGATAAAAACGATCTTCTCGAATTTGAAAACGATCGTTATCAAAGAATTTTAATAAAAATTGAATCGATGAAAACCATATCGGGCGTTAATGTTTTTGATACGCCCATAGATAAAGCCGTGATGGTTAAATTTAAACGGCTCAAAAAAGAAAGCGAAGCTGAAGATATTTCAAAATTTTTGCCGCATAAAATATATCTCGTCCATTCTCAACAGGCGTCTTCTATTAAAAAAAACGTAAATCGTGAAATCGGTCTGGAAAAAAATCGTGAAAATTTCGATCCTTCGAAACAGGTCATTAAAGTGTCGGTTAAATTTAGCGCGCGGTCAATTGAATGCGATATTTATTGTTTGGAAGAGCATTTTAGCTATAAGTGCGAAGATATAATTGTTTATAAAGCCGAAAACCGCCCTTTAAGCATTGAAAGCGTTAAAAATACTTTTATGGCCTATAATCATGACCGATTCCGGCCGGATGAAGATGGCTTGAATTGTTCGATCGAAGACGGTATTTTTATACCGCTTTCGCTTCTTAAAAAATACGGTAAAAACATTTTTGAAAATTTTGAAAAAGATTTCAATGAATTTAAAAAGAAAAAAAATGATGATTTGAAAGCATTTTATTCCATGCCAGTTTTATTTTCCATGGCGTCTTCGCCGGATTTTCCGGATACATTAAATTTATCGGATTCCCGGATTTCGTCTTTAGATTCGTTTGAAACGACCCATAAATTGAAACGGCCGTCTTTTAGAATGATGTTATTTGACGATTCGAACGTTGATTTGAACTCCATATCTGAAAATTATGAAGAAATTTCCATGCATTATTATTTTTTTAAATCTTTATATGAAACTTCCGCAGCGGAAGTTTTTTTGCATGAAAATTCAGGCGCGCTTTCATCGCTTTTAGTAGAATTGCCGCCGGTGATATTTGAAAATGATACGGCTTCGTTCGTTGAAATTTCAGGCGCGCTTATGAAGTCCGGCGTTAAAGGATTTATTATTAACAATCATGCGGCGCGCGTTCTTATCGAGCGTAATCCTCTTTATTCCGCCGGCTGCTTTAAATTATCATGCGGCGCGGCTTTGAATACTATGAATCGTTTTACCGCTCAGTTATATGATTCGATAATAAATTTTGATGATATATGCCTGTCATACGAACTAAACGATCGCGATATAGTTGAATTTCTTGAAACGCTCAAAGCGGTAAAGCCGGTCTTGCTTGATAAAATAAGAGTAAGGCTGTACGGCAATATTAATACCGCTAATTTCGCTTATGATTTTTTTAAACAGAACGCTAAATATATCAACGCTAAAGATCCTTCGGGCGGACGGCGTTCCTGCCGTACCGGCGAATTGGCTTTTAAAAATGCAAAGCATTATTTGATCGCGGCGGCCGAAGACGCGACGCTCGCTTATAGCGGCGGGCTTTTAAATATGATTTCTTATGTTCGTAAGTATATGGAATATGGAGTTAATAAATTCGATATTTCGTTATATAATTATTCCGATTATTTTAAAGAAGATATTATAGAAACTGCCGCCGGCGTCGAAAATATAAGGTCTGGCCGTTATGACGGCGTTTCGTGCATTAATCGCGGAGTGGCTAAAAATATGATTTTGCTATAATTATTAATCTAAAAATAATTATTCCGATTATTATTCCGATAATAAAATTGACAGAATATATATTATCTATCGGGGGATTAAAATGAACAAAAATAAAATATATTTAATAAAAAAAATTGTTTTAACGTTTTTTTTTGCGTTATTATCGTTTGCGATGCAGGGTTGTTTTTCTGATAAAGGCGGCGGCGGCCAGAATTCGATATTGAATTTATCGCCCCAGCAACAGCTCCATGGCGTTATAGTTACGCTCGAAACTGAAAAAGTAATTTATGATGAAAGCAAGCTCAATAATAATATTTCCGTTCTCGATCGCGCCGCGACTTCGGCAAGCGGTCAAACAAAGTATGAAATAGTTTTTTTTAACGCATTATATAAAGCTTTTTATATAGATTTATTGTTTAAAAAAGGCAGTTTTAAGTCTAAACAGATAACCGATCTTTTAAAAGCTTCGGAATCTGATCTACGATATTTCGCTAAAGCGAATTATCGTATGGATGATTATCATATGATACTCGGAGTGTTTAATTCTATTAGAAATTTCATATATTCAGATGAAGCTAAAAAAAGAATGGTTTATAAACGCGCTAAAAAGCATTTTGAGCATTTATTCTGCGAAAAATTTTTTTATACTTCGGATTTTAAAGTTGGCGGGGCCTATATTACAGGTAATGATATCCGTTTGATGCAAATAGAAAATGAAATAAGATATGAAAATCCGATAGAAGCTTTTGATTATTTAAAGAAACTCGACGCCGAATCCGAAGATTTTGGCGACAAAGCTCAGTATTTAATAAAAAAGGCCCAATTGTTATATCTTGCGGGCGAAGTTAAAGAAGCGCTCGATCTTTTAAATGAGTTTAAAGGCAAAAAATATTTACGCTCTCCTTATTATGACGAAGGAC
>CAYQWL010000175.1:0-8003 GCA_964421195.1 uncultured bacterium
CTGAGAGTGAGTTCTACTGTATCGAAATATAATTTAATATTTCCGGTCGCGGGAGTAAAATACACTCCGCGGCAGATAATTTCACCTCCGGCAAGCCCCGAATGCATATCGCCCGAAAGATCATAAACATCGATTTCGGAGGTATTTTGATTTTTAACGGTATAAACCTGCACTTCAGTAGATGAATTGGGGCCCGCATAAGCTTTTACTTCATAAGTGCCATCGGTCAAATTATCGGGCACCGTAAATTTCACCTGAAAATTACCATCGCCGTTCGAGGTTATGGTACCGCCAAAAACCCAGTCATCGCTATATTTAAGTCCATCTTCCACGCTCATGGAAGCAGAATTGAACTTAACGTCAATTCCGGTGTAATTCGGCACGAATCCGCTGCCTTCCACATAAAGCATCGAACCTTTAGGGCCGCTGTCGTATATTCCGATATAATCAGCTATTGATATAACAGGTGTACGGTAATTATTCACATTAATTATCACTTTATTAGAAAGCGCCGAATCAACCTGAGCATAAACTTCGTGAGTGCCGTCGGGAACGTCGGGCGTGTAAAAAGTAACTTCGAACTGGCCGGCGCCATCGGCTTTAACGAGCGAACTCATTACTTCGCAATCTGGATAAGTATTTGTTTTAGTAACATTCTGCCCCATGCCGTCAAATTTAACTATTATACCGGGCTGATTGGCGCCGAATCCGGAACCGGCTACCCTTATCTGGCTGCCGGTCGCAACGACGGCGGATAAATCGGCATGATTTACGGCGGTAACCGCCGGCGCTATGGCCGAATCGGTTATCTGATATGTGGTATAATTCGAGGTTTCGTCGCCCTCCGCTCCGCCGACGCGGGCGTAAACATAATAATTGCCGTTTGCCTTAACGGGAATGGTAAAAGTTATTTTAAAGTTACCGCTGTCATTGGCGTTAACATAAGGGCCGTAAGCGTCGCTTCCGACCGAACAGCCGCTATAAGTACCCGTTAAAGTCGGCGTCATAAGCTGATCGCCAAAAAATATTCTGATATATTTATTACCGTCTTTATAAGAATTCCAGCTCCAGCCGCGCACATATAAAATAGCGCTATGCGGGCCGACCTGATCGCTGCCGGACGTATCGCGTATCGAAATCATCGGCACGGGCGTCTGGCTGGCATCGCCGCCATAAAAATTTTCATGATGAAGATGGAGCCAGGTATATGGTATTTCCGGATTAGTGGTCGGAGTGGTTAAAATATCAGCGAGAATTTCGGCGTCATAAAAATTATCATAAGGAATACCGGCATCGATAAGCGTTCTTATAACCGCATCGTCGCCCGATGAATAAACGCCTATGCGCGGCGCGGTAGTTAAGTTAATAACCGCCGCGGTTTGATCTATAATAGAAGTCGGATCTTCAACTATCCAGTATTTAACATAGGGAAATAAATCACGGCCGGTGGTAAAATCGGTAAGCGCGGTAAACATACCGTAAGAGCCAAAAAGCCCGCCGCCGGAAAGTTTTAACGCGCCAAGCCTCGTCAGCAACACCGGATTATAAGGAAACATAAAAGAACCGCCGCGATAATTAAGCAGCCATTTAACGTTTTCGAGCCCCGCCCCGCCGCGTTCCTCGGATGTAAGAAGCCACAGAATGAGGCCATAAGAGCGTTTAAATCCGATCGACCACTGATCGTTGACGCCGCCTTCGGACCCCATCGGAATAAGAACCTGCGCGCCAAGCGGCACAGCCGGATCACCTGAAGCCACGCCGCTCCCAAGTTTTAAAACATATTCCTGACCTGGAGTGAATTTTTCAAGCTCGCCATAAGTATCGTCAGGTTCCATGGTAATCTGTTTCGTGCTTATATCATAAGGCTCGTCGAGCTCACGATGGGGTATGCCCCAGGGCATAACGTGGTACTGCGCCTGTTTAACGACCTTAGGCTTGCCCTCACGGTCTATTTCGACCACGCGGCGCGCGGAAACTTCGGTGCTGTCATAGCCTATTAATTTAGCAAACGAATATTCTATTTTACGGTCGCCATCGATATAAACGCGATTTCCAGCTATAACGACTTCTTCAGATGAAATAGTAAGGCCGTTTTGCGCCGCAAACGATATAGCCGCATTTTTTACCGCGACTTCCTGCGTCGCGCTCAAAGGCGCGACGGTAGTACGATGCGCCGCGAGTTCACGTGATGCGGCCATAGCGGCGGCTTCGACCGATTCTTCGATACGGGCCGATTCGAGATATACCCTTGAAATATCTATAACAACGGCGGCGGTCGCGCAAAAAGCGACCATGCCGAAAGCGACGATAATTAATACCGACCCTATTCTATCGACGCCCCTGCCGCGCATAGCTTTAAATAATCCGCCGGAAACGCCGGACATATTTGTATTTTTATAAAATAATAAAATTTTAATTAAGGCAACCACCGATTTTATCGAATTCATATAAACCGCCCCTTTACAGGCCTATAGATTTAATATACGTAGCCTTTAAATCAGGATAATCCTGAACGCTGTTCAACTTAAAAACAGCAAAACCTATTATATGATAATAAGCATTATTACCCGTTCCGCCGCTCGCATCGTAAACGGGAATTAAAACATTTTTACCGAGAAGGCCGTTAAGCGCATCGCGCACCGCGATCGCATTTTTCTGGCCCGTCATTGAATAAATATTCTGAGGAGGCGTTATTTTAACCGGCGCCGAATCCGGATTGGATATCCACGCGGCTAATTCATTCGGCCCGGCATTCGGATTTGAACCGCTGTCATAATATACCGAAAGATCGAGCCATCCAAAACCTCCAGGCACAAGCCAGTCGCCTTTAACGGTGACCGAAGTTCCCGTATAATTACACATATCGCGATGCACCGCGATAGGAAGCGAGCCATCCAGCCCGAACTGCCCCGCGGGCAATAAGTTCGGATAATAAGCGCTTACGGGCCAGGTACTCGATAATTTAAGAAGAATAGTAGCGGAACTTATAAGATCGGCGAAAGGAATCACCACTTCATGATCATATTCAACCCTTACGCTTATATATGTACAATCAAAGCGAGGCGGCCGTAAAGAAAAATCATCGGAAAAATCATCAGGGGTATTATTATCGTTACGAAAAAATAAAGGTTCTGCAAAAGCAGACACTACAGTTCCACAGGAATTGACTATTTCACCAGACACATTTTTAAAAAAAGGGCCATGTTTTTGATTGGTAAAAGATACAATTCGCAAATTAGGTTTTTTAATATTTTCGCCAAGACTGTCGAGGAGTTTTCCAACAATCATAACTTCAGCGGAGGAATATCCGACAAGAGTGGAGCCGAACCGGCACGCTTCCGCAACCGCACGGTTAAGCGAAATATAATCATTAAGTAAAAATCCGATTTGCATTATACCGACGAAAAAAAGCAGCAATATCGGAAATACGAGCGCGAATTCAACCATTGACTGGCCTTTTCGTTTACATACAAACGCGGGCGGTTTATTATTTACCATAATCGCATACCTCCGTATCACTGACTTTTATTTAAAATTTTCAGCGCCTTAATAACATTATTTTTATTTAATGTCATAAATTTATTAATACTTCAATCATGTGTTTCAATTAAATATAATAACGGCTAATATAATAAAGGCCTATTAATATTATATCAAAAATAGTCAATAATATAAAATAATTTTAAACAGGTTTTTTATTTTTAATTTTTTTAATTAGCAGTGTTATTTTTTTAGAAGCAATTTTTATGCCTGACAATCGCACCTGAATAAAACCTCAATCCTGGACATCGTGCTGATTAATTACAACGAGCCGTTTATAAGGTATTCCAATACCGTTTTCCTTAAAATTTTTTAATATTCTTTTACGAAGTTCACATTCAAAATCGACTCGCTTACCGACCGATAATTTCGTCTGCGTCCTTATAACCACGTCAGATTCGCCTAGTGAAACGATACCGAGCACCTGCGCGGGTTCGATTATAAATAAATGCCAGTCCGCGCATAATTCAGAAGCCGTTTTCTGCACGATTTTCAAAGCTTTATCAAAATCGCTTTCATAAGCTACGCCAATTTCAAAACGCGATATTGAATAATCTTTCGAAAAATTAGAAACCCGGCTTATCGCGCCGTTGGGGATAATATGTAAAGTGCCGAATAAATCACGTATTTTAGTTATTCGAATGGATATTTCCTCGACGGTTCCCGATATCCCTTCGATAGTAACATAATCGCCGACGTTATACTGATCTTCAAAAATTATAAAAAAACCAGCTACTATATCTTTTACAAGATTTTGCGAACCGAAACCTATAGCCAGAGCGAAAATACCCGCGCCGGCCACTATCGGCGTAACATCGACGCCTATTTCTTCGAGTATAAGATAAATTCCGAGAAACCATATAAGATATTTAGCCGAGCTTTTAAGCAGAGGCGCTATGGTCGCTCCGCGTTTTTTTATATTATCGGATCTTTGATGTGAAAGCGCGCTTTTAAATAAATCGTCAATAAACCTTTCTATAAGGTGCCATACTATAAATCCCATAGCGATAACGGCTAAAATAAATATAATTTTACGGCCTATTAAAACGATTATATCGGATGCTAATAATTTGAATATATAATTAACCTGAATTCCCCATATTTTAAGCGTAAAAAAAATGAAAATAATAAAGAAAAACAAACGATAAAAAATTTTAATATATACTAAAGCGCGCTCACGAAACCTGATATATGAATTTAAATTCCAGACAGCGCTTTCATCGCGAAAAAACCATTCAAAAGTGGTCATAGAAAATTTAGGCACTAAAAACAGCACCGAATAAAGCAATATAGTAAAAAAAGACGAATAAATTATATAAAAAGCGTTATTATCATATCCAGCGAAATATACGATTAAAGCGGCAAAAGAAAACATAAATATAAGCGCATGATATTTATGAAGGAGGTGATTATATAAAGACGCTAAATGAAATATCGCATAATTATATCCCTTTAATTTAAGCCGCCGCTTGGATAAATATAAGCATGAAAGTAAACGTTTAGAATATTTTTTAATTAAAATAACGGCGAGTAAAAGGCCGAATGTTTTATAACAAAATTTAGCAAAAATTACTAAATGCATTGACGAAGAAATACTGACGGCAATTATCAAAGCTACGGTCGAAAAGAAAAAATATTTTATAAACAATGAAAGCCTGAAATAAATATCGGCATCGAGCGATTTATTCAATGAAAAATTATTAAGCGTAATAAGAAGTATTCTGGTTATAGAAAGACAAAAAACCGTTAAAGTCAATATATTTATCACAGCCGGTTCACGTAAGCAAAGATCAGAAAATACTTTAACGGCGATCATAAAAATAATATAAGGCAATATCTGCCGCAATGTCGTTTTAATTAAAGAACCGGATGTCCGGCCGGCAAAAATAAAATCTATAAGCTTATAAATCACATATGATAATAATGAAATAATAAAAAGAAATTTAATTAATAAAATGAAATCGAAAAACTTATCTTTCGAGGTAAATATTTTAAAAATATATGCCGGAACTTTTTCGATGCCGCGATATATTTTTCTAAAAATATCCCGAAAAGAATTAAATGCTTCCGTAACAGTTTTTAAATCGAGCCGCTCTTCGAGCTGATTAAGCATAGCGGATAAAAGTTTAACCGAACTATCGATAGTTTTATTTTTTTCTATAAGCCAGTTTTCATATTTAACCGCGCTTTGAACATATTGCTCGTTAATCGATATTCTGGCCTTTAAAGCCTCGATTATAGATTTAAGCATTGCTTTAAGCGTTTTAATGTCTTTATCCGGCAGTCCGCCTGCTTGAAGAGTAATTTCTATCGATTCACCCTGTTTTACCAGTAAATCACCGTTAAGTATCTTTAGCTGGTGTTCAATTTTTATACGGCCGCTTTTAATTAAATTACCGAGCGATATAGCCTCTTCTTTCTGCATAACATATTCTTCAATTTCGACTAATATTGCATTTTTATGTTCATATAAATCGGAAGCGCCGGTAAAATAATATAATTTTTGTATATTATCGGCTTCTTCATTTGCGGCCTTTGTTGAATAATTAGCGATTTTAATTAAAAATTTTGAAAATTCATCGGTCTCATTTGAAAGACTTGATTTATGCTTTAATAATTCCTGCTCATATTGCAGGTTTAAATTAAGATACCTCAATCTGGCCGGCGAAGCTACTCCACTTTCAGCCGCTTTTTTTTCTTTTTTTATCTCCGCGGCTATAGAACCAATCTTCTTTAATGAATCTTCAAGCTGAAGTTTATTACCGGTTAAATCGAACCGGCTTATTTCAAGCTCGACGGTAGAAAGGCCCGACGCGCCAGTATTAGTGCTTAAAAGCGAAGAATTTTCCCTGATAAAACTGCCGAGTTGTTTTTTTTCTTCAAGCTCACGGCGCGTCGCCGATATTTCATATTCAATTATTTTTTTCTGCCGGCTGAGGCAATACAATTTCAACTCAAAATATCTCGCTAAAATGCCATTATAATAATCGCCGGCGGTTTTAAAAATAACTTCCGCCGACGCCGAATCCAGACCATGTTTTTCGAAACCGAGCAACGTGCCATGAAGCGCTTCAAACGAAGCATCGCCAGCGGAAAATGTTACCCCGGCGGTTAAAACGCTATCAATAAATCGGTCCTGATTTTTTGACGCCGAATCGATTTCAAATTTCAATGACGATATTTCAAATCTTTTAGCATTTAAAACACTTTCAAGTAAAGTTATTTCATAAGAAATATCAGATAAATTAGCATTTTTAAAATCAAATGCAGAAACGCTATTTTTCTTTATACTTTGCTCGGTTTTAATAATCTCATTTTTTACTTTCAGCGAAACGAAATCACGATAAAGCAGTTCATAATCTTTTTTTAATCCGGCGAATTTTACCGCAAACTCGCCAGTATGCCTGAAATACCCGGCGAAAATAGAAATATCAGAAGTTAAAGCCGTTTCGTCGCTTTGCGGGCCGCCGGCAAACGAACGATTATGCTCCACGTCATTTAATATATTTAAATTTTTAATATGAACGGTTAGTGAATCGATATAACGGGATATCTCATTTAAAACGCCGGCCTCGTCATCTGGTTTTTTAGAATAATAAACTTTCCTGGCTTCTTTAACCTGAATTTCTTTATGATTATCTTCCTTCGTCTGAAATTCTTTAACCGGCGATTCTTCGGCCCAAACTCCAGCAGCCGCTCCAGAAAAAACAGCGAAAAAACATATACAAAAAAGGTAAAATATAAAAAAGACGTGAAAAAACGATTTTAGACTTATAACCGCCGGAAACGAAAAAATATTAAATAAAGCATCAGGAGCTCCGCCTGATTTAAATTTAAAATTTAAATCAACAACGGAATTGAAGTTAGAATCATTCTTAACTTTATTTACAGGTAAATTATTAATATTCATAATAAAGACTGTTAAGGTATATAAATATAATTAAATAGATAAAAAAAATCCAAAAATAAAAGGCGGGCCGATAATCAATCGTTTAGCCTGCCTTTTATTTTAAAATATATGCTTCGGGGCTTTTTTAATTAATTATCGTGTATCGAGCTTCCCTCGAAATATTTAAGAAGCGCTTCTTTAACCTTTGCCGGCCAATCTTCGACACCGAGTATTTCAATACCAACAATCTCATTGCCGAAGGCGAGATCGACCGCGACGCCGTCAGCGACGTCTTCATTTTTTATAACTTTAAGTTCGGGGTTCAACGAAAGATAAAGAGTGCCGTCGTTTTTTCTATATTGTAATATCTCGCTTCTACTCATTAATTACCTGCTTTCTACTATTATTTTTCGATAAAATCCGACGCTTTGAATCCATGAGGCAGCAAACCGGCAACGGTATAAACTACGTAAGGCGTTTTAGAAACATCCTCGTCTTTAAACTGACCGATCGAATAAATTTTCATGTCAGGAGAAGCAAATTCCGCAATTACCTGTCTGCAGGCACCGCATGG
>CAYQWL010000176.1:0-7959 GCA_964421195.1 uncultured bacterium
TTGCTATTTTTATCGATAAAATATGTAAATATGACGTGAAGAGCGTTAAATTTAGAAGCAAGCGCCTTTAATTTATTATCGTCGATAATTTCTTCGTTAGGGCTCATATCGGATTTAAAAGAAATAAAGCGGCTGGTTGTTTTTAGGTTGCCGTCAATTATTTGTTCGATTATAACGGTTTCGTTTATATAAGATAAAATATGTTTTTTTAGCATTTCATCCGCTTTAGTTTTTATGTTAGTAAAATGACTGAAAAGCGGGTCATATAAGATAAAATTATCCATTGCAGATTCTGCCGCGTTCATTTCGCCGGCGCATATTTGAACGAATTCATATATGATTTTATACGCCAGCGAATTTATAGTATTTATGGTAAAGTTTGAATATATGGCATTTTTATATTTTATAAATATTTTTTCTTTTTTAGTTTCCGCTAATTTTATAAATGTTTCGTTTATTCTGTTTTTATTATTGAAATAAGATATAAAATCGTTATAAGCAGAATGACTGAAAATTTCATGATTATCAGTATTAAATGGATTTTTTTTATTTTTATTATCGTTATACGCAATTTTCATAGAATTAAAACGGCATTTTAATGCGTCATATAAATGAAAATTATCGTCGTCTGCCGCTGATTTGTTTAAAAAACTCCAGTTCATAAAATATAAATCAATATAATCGCATATTACATAATATTTATATTCAGCATCTCGCCTGGCCTGACCGTATAAAATTTCACTTTCGTTTTTATAATGTATTTTTAAAAGTTCGAGCCTGGTTAATGCGCCGCCGTCGTCCATAACCGGTTTAAATTTTTCAAAACTTTCTTCTATAAGTAATTTTATAGCTTTTTCAGCCGGAGCGGTTTTTAATAAATATTCGTTAAAAGTATTTATTTCTTTTATGGTGGCGCATTTTAATAAATACCAGAGAACGAGCCGAAGATTATTTTTTGTATGAGGCTGCGTTTCGCCGGCGTTTTTATTCATTATCAGAAGGGCTAATATTTTATCTTTCAGGCCGCTCGTATAAAGGAGTTCATTAATTTTTAATAATTTAGTCATATAATAGGATATTTTAACCGGCAGATATTTATTACGGTTCTGTAAGTTTTTGTTTAAATTTTTGTTATTTAAATATATTTCGCCGGCTATATTTATAAGTTCGCTGCACTTATGATTATATAAATTAAGTATTAAAAGGCGATCGAATTCGTCATAATCTTTTTTGCTTAAAACAGGATTTATTAAATTATTTATGCCGCCGCATATATCTTTATTATTAACTTTATCCGCCGCTATTTTAACTAATATAGCGCCGATACGTGAATTTTCGATAGTTTCAATATTCATAATAAAGAGATTATACATTAAATCAGGTTTAAATTCAATTAAACGAGTCAAAAATATAATATAATTGACAAAATCGATAAAAATTGATATAAATATGTCATAAATAAATATATGGGCGAAGCGGGGATGGTATCACAGTTTTATGTTGGATGATAATAATATCTTTTATTTGAACATATTTGATCGTTTTTATAAAAAATTTGCGGTTAGAGCGTTAGATATAATAATTTCATTTCTATTAATAATTCCATTTTTGCCTTTATGGCTTATTATTGCGTTAATTATTAAATTAGATTCGAAAGGGCCGGTTATATTCAGGCAGATAAGAGTTGGACTTAATGGAAAATTATTTCAAATGTATAAGTTTAGAACTATGGTTAATAACGCTCAAAAAATAGGCCCGCTGCTTACCGGTAAAAATGATTGTCGTATTACGGCTGCAGGCCGGTTTTTAAGAAAAACCAGCCTCGATGAAATACCTAATTTTATTAATGTATTGAAAGGCGAGATGAGCGTTATAGGTCCGAGGCCTGAAGTGCCCGATATAGCCTGTCATTATAATAAATGGCAGAAGAAAGTTTTGACGGTTAAACCGGGGATTACTGGATTTTCACAGGTGCTTGGCCGGCAGGAACTCGCGATAGATTATAAATCGCGGCTCGATCGTTATTATATTAAAAAATCAGGTTTATGTATGGATATATGGATAATTTTTAAAACTTTTTTTGTAGTTTTAAAATGTTCGGGCGCAAGATAAGCGCGGTTGAATGAATGAATGGAATTAATAAAGTCTGATGGCGTTTAAATATAATAATTACGGTAAATATAATAATATTTTTAGCGGTTATCATGAGTTTCATGCGCAATATGACGTTATAGTCGTCGGCGCCGGGCATGCCGGCTGCGAGGCGGCGTATGCTTCCGCCCGCCTTGGAATGAAAACTCTTTTAATTACGATAAATATAGAAAATATAGCTCTTATGCCCTGCAATCCATCGATAGGCGGGCCTGGAAAAGGGCATATCGTACGTGAAATAGATGCGCTCGGCGGGCTTATGGGCCGTATTATTGACCGTTCTTATGTACAGATAAGAGTGCTTAACGATTCACGCGGCCCCGCCGTTCATGCATTACGCGCCCAGGCCGATAAAAAAAAATATCAGCATGAAATGCGAAAAGCGCTCGAAGCCGAAGAGCTTATCGATATTAAAATGGGCGTGGTATCGGCTATTATAGCTGATAAAACCTTTCCCGGCGATACGGGCGGCGCCCCGGGTATGCGGGAAGCCGCGGATAAATATGCTTACAGGGTGCGCGGCGTTGAAACGCTTAACGGAATGCGTTATGCCGCGAAAGCCGTTATTATTTGCAGCGGCGTTTATCTTAAATCGGATATTATAATAGGTGAAATTAAATATAAAGCAGGGCCGCATAATGAAATGTCCGCTGACGATCTTTCCGATTCTCTTGCTTCATTCGGGTTTAAAATAGAAAGGCTTCAGACGGCAACGCCGTGCCGTGTAAACCGCGCCAGCATAGATTTTACATATTTTAAAAAGCTGCCTTACAATACTGGAATTAAATGTTTTTCTTATAATAGCCTGCCCGCGCGTGAAAAGCAGATGGATTGTTATCTCGCTTTTTCTAATGAGCATACAGTTGAAATTATTAAAAATAATATTCACCGTTCGCCGCTTGTTATCGGAAATATAACTAATAATGGGCCGCGTTACTGTCCTTCGATCGATCGTAAAGTGATTAATTTTCCGGCTAAAGCCGCGCATCAGATATTTATCGAACCTGAAGGCGAAAATTCTAATGAAATGTATCTTCAGGGGCTTACCACTTCGATGCCGCCGGACGTTCAACTTGCTATTTTGCGAAGCATTCCTGGCCTTGAAAGAGTGGAAGTGATGCGCTATGGTTATGCTATCGAATATGATTATATGCCGCCGGATCAGCTTAAATTAACTCTTGAAACTAAGTTAATGAGCGGGCTTTATTGCGCGGGTCAGATCAATGGCACTTCCGGTTATGAAGAAGCTGCCGGGCAGGGAATTCTGGCCGGTATTAACGCCGCTTCAAAGATAAAAGGAAAAAAAGAGATAATACTTTCACGCGCCGTATCTTATATAGGCGTCATGATAGACGATTTAATGACGAAACCCATACTGGAGCCGTATCGAATGTTTACTTCGCGGGCCGAGCACCGTCTTATTTTAAGCGGCGAAAGCGCTTATTTTAGATTATCCGCAATAGGAGCGCGTACCGGTCTTCTTGACAGGCGTTTTTACCGTAAAATTTTTGAACAAAAGCGCCGGTTTATAAATGAAATTAAGCGCCTTAAATCGTTTAAAATCAATCCTGATAAAAATAATAATTCGTTTCTTATCGATGCCGGTGAAACGCCTATAAAAAAACCATTCAGCGCCTTTGAAATATTGAGGCGTGAAAAAATATCATACGATATTCTTTGTAAATTCGGTTTTAATTTAATGTTGAACCCGGCGGATGATGTTGAAATAATATCGCTTCTTGAAAATTATGTAAAATATTCAGGTTATATAGAACGTGAGTCGGCGCAGGTTGAAAAGATGAAAAAAGTGGAAAAAATAAATATACCGGCCGGTTTCAATTATTTTGAAATTAAAGGATTGTCCAGGGAAAGCAAAGAAGTGCTCGTTAAATATTCACCCGTCAATCTTGGTCAGGCTTCGCGTCTTTCCGGCGTTACTCCGGCGGAAGTATCGCTTTTAATGGTGTATTTAAGTGCGGCTAAAAAAAAGGTTCGGTAAACGTATGTATATCGGAAAATACGATGCGGTAGTTATAGGGCTCGGACATGCCGGATGCGAGGCGTTTTATGCCCTTTCCAGGATGGGCGTTAAAACTCTCGGCGTAACTATAAATATCGATAATATAGCTCAAATGTCATGTAATCCTGCTATAGGCGGTCCCGCTAAATCGCAGATAGTTTTCGAACTTGACGCTTTTGGCGGAATTATGCCGATGATAGCCGATAAAACGGCCATACAGACGAAAACGCTTAATCTTAAAAAAGGCCCCGCCGTATGGTCGCTGCGCACTCAAAACGATAAACGCCGTTATAAAAATGAAATGCGGTTGTTTCTTGAAAAATGTCCGGATGCGGAAATAAAGCAGGGTATAATAGAAAATATAATATTTGAAAACGATCAAATTAAAGGAATTTCTTTTCATAATGGCGCGTGTTATGAATGCCGTGCCGTTATACTGGCTACGGGTACTTTTTTAAACGGCGCCATACATATAGGCGATAAGTCATACGAGGGCGGGCGTCTTGGCGATCCGGCGTCAACTGCGCTTGCCGGTCAGCTTAAAGCTCTCGGATTGAGAATAGGCCGGCTTAAGACCGGAACGCCGCCGCGCATAGATAAACGAAGCGTCGATCTGGCTGCGCTTGAAGAGCAATATTCCGATCCCGTCCGTCGTTTTTTTTCAAAAAACTCAGTAGCGGAAGATATTTCATTGATAGACAGGCCTTGTTATATAGTTAGAACGAATGAAAATACCCATCGTGTTATTACCGATAATTTGCATCGTTCGGCGCTTTATTCAGGCAGAATTTCAGGCACCGGCACCCGTTATTGCCCATCTATCGAAGATAAGCTCGTTAAATTTAAAGATAAGCAGTCTCATCGTTTGTTTCTTGAACCTGAAGGCGACGATACTTATGAAACTTATCTCCAGGGTTTTTCGATGTCGCTGCCTGAAGATATTCAGCTTAAAGCATTGCGAACGCTACGCGGCTTTGAAAAAGCCGAAATGATGAGGCCGGCTTATGCTATTGAATACGATTATATACATCCATCTGAATTATATGCGAGCCTTATGACGAAAAAATATAAAGGGCTTTTTCTGGCAGGCCAGATTAACGGCACTTCAGGTTATGAAGAAGCCGCCGGCCAGGGATTAATGGCTGGAATTAACGCCGGACTTTATATTTCGGGCCGTCCTCCGTTTATATTAAGCCGTACTGAAAGTTATATAGGCATATTGATCGATGATCTGGTTACGAAAGATACGGACGAGCCTTATCGCATGTTTACTTCGAGAGCGGAATTTCGTCTCAGTTTGAGAGAAGATAATGCCGATGTCAGGCTATATAAGTATTCATACGAATTGGGGCTTATCGATGAAGCGTGTTATAAAAAAATATCGGCTAAAGAAAAAATATCGGAAGAACTTATAAATTTATTTAAGAATCGTTATATTATGCCGGCGTCTGATATTAATGAAAAGCTCGTCAAATATGGTTCGCATCCACTTTCAGCTAAAACCGATTATTTTAAATTACTTCAGCGGCCTGAAATTAATATATTTGATTTTATCGACGAATATTTTTCACTTTTTCAGCAATCGGGTTATGAAATAAAAAAAACTGATTCTGATTTTTTGACTTATTTGCAGACCATGGTAAAGTACGAAGGATATATCGGAAAACAACGTTATTTAATCGATCAGGTTAAAAAATACGATCAAATGTTAATTCCGGCGGATTTTAATTATGAAAAAATAATTAATATATCTACGGAAGGCAGGCAGAAGCTTATAAAATATGTTCCAGCGACTATCGGCGCGGCGTCGCGTATATCGGGTGTTTCGATGTCGGACGTAATGACGCTTTATATGTATTTGAGTCTTATGAATAAAAAAATGGATGGAAACGATGAGTGAAAATTTCAGGGAATTACTCGGCGAAAAGTATGAAAAATATTTTAATGAAAAGGCGGAAGAACCTTTTTTAGAAGCCTGTGAGACGCATTATGAACTTTTATGCGAGTATAATGAAAAATTTAATCTAACGAGAATAACAAGCGTTCAGGATTCTGTTTTATTGCATTATATAGATAGTTTTTTTATACCTTCGCCCTGTAAAAGCCGCGTATTTAAAGACGGCGTTAGCATGTGTGATATTGGTTCCGGCGGCGGATTTCCAGCATTGCCATTACTTTTTTTAATGATTTTTCAAAAAAAAGTTAAAAACGCGAAAATGACTTTAATTGAAAGTTCAAATAAGAAAGCCGATTTTTTAGATACAGTAATAAAAACTGCCGTGCTTTCTAAAAGTGTAAGAACAGCCGTGCTGCGTATCGAAGAAGCCGGAGCGTCTTCAAAATTTCGTGAAAAATTCGATATAATTACGGCGCGTGCGCTTGCGGCGCTGCCTGTACTTTTTGAGTATGCGTCGCCTTTAATCAGGCCTGGCGGCGTATGTTTATTAATGAAGGGCGAGGATATCGAAGCCGAGAAAAAATCGGCGCAAAAGGCTTTAAAAGAGTTTAACTTAAAATTAGCCGGTGATTTCGTGTATGAAATTGAGACTATGCAATATAAAAGACGTATTATGATGGTTGAAAAAACAGGCCCGCTTTCTAAAAAATATCCGCGTCAACCGGGTATGGCTAAGAAAGCGCCGATAGTTTAAATCTATGAAGATTAAGGTAAACTAACTTTTCTGATAAAAATTAAATCAATCACAAAAATATAATCAAAGTTTTAATTTATAAAAAAATATTAGCTTTATAAATATTTTTGCCATTTTCACCGGTTGCGGAGCGGGGTATTTGCTATGGCGAAGTTTTTTTGTTATTTTATTTTATTTATATATAATATTTTGTATGATTATTACGATATTATCATAAGGCAGATTTTACTTATATAAACGGAGTGTTTATGGCTGAAAGAAAGCTTAAGATAATAAGTGATAAAAATATCGATGATAATCTTGTTTTATTTAATAGCAGGAATAAAAATTTAAAAATGCCTCATCTTAATATTGAAGAGATTGAAATCGATTTGATAGTACAGAATCCAGATCAGCCTCGTAAAAATTTTAGTAAAGAAAAACTCGATGAACTGATGAAGTCTATTGAAAAAAACGGCATATTACAGCCGATAGTGGTACGCCGTAAAGACGGCCGTTTTGAGATAGTTTTTGGCGAACGTCGTTATCGCGCGGCATTACAGCTTGGCTATACTAAAATTCCGGCGATTGTAAGAGAAGACGTCGATGATAAAAATAAAATGCTGATCGCTCTGGTAGAAAATCTTCAACGTGATGAACTTAATCCTATTGAAACCGCTAATGCATACGATTCAGTTATTAACGAATTTAATCTTACGCAGGACGAACTTTCTAAAATAATAGGCAAAAGCCGTGTCGCTATAGCTAATACGTTAAGACTGGTTAAACTTCCGGCCGCGGTTAAAAATTTAGTTAATCAGGGAAAACTAAGCGAAGGTCATGCACGGGCATTGCTCACTATTAAAACGCCTGAAATTCAGGCTGATTTATGTAAAAAAATAATAGCCGAAGAACTTTCGGTTCGTGAAACTGAAAAGATAATTCATAAATTAGCGGCGAATGTTTCACGTGAAACAGCCAGAATGACTACGACCGATGAGCATATATGTCAGATAGCCGAACAACTCGAAAAATTTCTCGGTATGAAAGTGCTTATTAAAATGAAAAATAAAGGATCTAAAATTGAAATTTTATGCAATTCGCAAAGCGACCTCGAAAATATCATAAATAAATTATTATCAAAATGATATGTTGATA
>CAYQWL010000177.1:0-7945 GCA_964421195.1 uncultured bacterium
GGAGTTTATGGCGATTCCGAAATAACTCTCACATATCAGGATGATTCAAAAATACATACCATGCTGCTTAAACCGTCTATTAAAAATATAAATAACCTTGACAAAAATAGTTATTAAAGTTTTTCATTTTCAACCGATAAGTTATGTGTAAGCAAAACGCAGGCAAAATTTTAAAAAAGGGGATGAAGCGGATGACGATAGAAATATTTTTAAAAGAAAATGGATATTCAGACGTAGAAATTAATCATGAAATAGTTGGAGTTAATATCGCTAAACCTGAAAATTTTGTACGCGGAGTTTTAAATAATTACCTTGGTAAAAATTCTAATTTATAAATTTTTACTAAAGGTTTTTCATTTTCAACCGATAGTAATGGTGAATGAAATAAAAACCAATAAACAACTAAATAAAAACTTAACAAAGGTAAATAATTAAATGAGAACGTTTCAATGGGTAAAAAAAGCATTTACGGAGTAAGAATTAAAGTTCTTTTAAAAAAATCGAAGGGTTATTTTAATATCGAATGTAACCGTTTTATATTATGAAAATCGGGTACGCCGGAGCGTTTTTATAACGCCCAGACCGCAAAAATCATACGCAATATTATTCGAAGCATCAGTCGCAGCATTTTATTTGGCGCATAAGTCATCGCAACATTCATTATAATCGGTTTTAAAATAAAAATTCGAAACTTACACCACATTAATAATAATTTCAGGCGCATAGACAATTTAAATAAATCCATTGAATTAAGGAGGCTCGTAGTAATACGGGCCTTTTTAATTTTTATCCGTTTCATAAACCTATAAATAATTATTAAATAATCATTAGCGTCCATAGCAATTTTATTTTTCACATAGAATTTGACATCTGGCATAAAAAATGCTAAAATTAATTAAACAATAAATAAAACTAAAACGGCCTGATAAAAATTATATTTTTAAAAATGAAATTCGGGTGATAAATTTCAATGACAGAACGCCGGCATAATTCTAAAACAAAAGACAAAAACGATAAAAATGAAAGATATATAAGACTTGGCGTCAACATAGATCATACCGCTACCCTTCGCAATGCGCGGGGCGGAATAGAACCCGATCCGCTTCAAGCAGCTTTTATCTGCCGTGATGCCGGATGCGATCAAATAACTGTTCACTTAAGAGAAGACAGGCGGCATATAACGGATAGAGATCTCGCTCTCATAAAATCGACTGGCGCCTTCCCTTTAAATCTTGAAATGGCGGCGGTAGATGAAATCGTTAAAATAGCGGTTAAAACAAAACCGTATATGGCAACTCTCGTTCCCGAACGACGTGCCGAACGAACTACCGAAGGCGGACTCGACGTCGTTTCATCGATTAAAACTTTAAAAAAACAAATCGCGAAATTAAAAGAAGCTGATATTTTAGTATCGCTATTTATTGAAGCTGATAAAAAACAGGTAGAAGCTTCACTTAATGCCGGCTGCGATGCGATAGAAATACACACCGGCCGTTATGCTGCCTGCTTTGAAACAGGCGATTACAACACAGAAATCGCCCGCATAACCGCCGCTTCGGAATTGGCGCATTCGATGGGGCTGCTTATAAACGCCGGCCACGGTCTTAATTATTTTAACACCCGCCATATATGTGAAATAAAATATATTCAAGAATTAAACATCGGCCATTCTATAATATCACGTTCCATATTTTATGGACTTTATGAGGCCGTAGCATCGATGAAAACAATTATTAAAAACTCGGCGGACGGCCGAATATACCAGAAAACGAACGGTAAAATAAATTAAAAAAGTGAAATAAAACATGAATTTAAATAACAGCCTGCAGATTAAACAAACTCAAAAATTAGTTATGACGCCCCGGCTTTTGCAGCGAATACAGATACTGCAAATGCCCATCACTGAATTACTAAACGAAGTTCAAACGCAGATACTCGAAAACCCGGTTATCGAGATACGCGAAGACGGCGCAAACGACGATATTCCTCAAAGTTCCGATATAGATATAACCGCCGAAACTATCGATGAAAAATACGATGTTCATGAAGATCTTAAGTCGGCTGAAACCCGGCAGGAAGCGGAAATCGAAGTCGCTCAGACTGACGGCATATCGGAATATGAAAAAGAACTTGAAACGGTAAAATTAGAAGACGAAAACAATAGTATCGATTGGGAACAATATTTTGACGACCTCGAAAAAAACACGCATCTTGAAGAAAAAGAATTCGAATGGAGCGAACAGGCGTCATTCGAAGTCTTTGCTTTCGCTGAAAAATCTCTTCGTGATCATCTTCTCGAACAATTAAAAGCGGCCGTATTTTCAGAAAAAGAATATGAAACCGGCCGCGTAATTATAGGATATATCGATAGCGGCGGTTATTTAAAAGCGTCTATCGAAGAAATAGCCGCTCATAAAGATTTATCAAATTATAATGTAACCGCCGAAGAAATAAAAGATATTATAGATATAATACAATCATTCGATCCGAGCGGCGTATGCGCACGAGATGCCGCCGAATGCCTGCTTTTACAATATTATGCGCTCGATCCCGAAACACATGCGCCAGATAAGTTAGAAGATATTCTTAAAAGTCATTTATATGAAATATCAGAAAAAAAATATAAAAACATAGCCGGTACGCTCGGTATAACGATAGAACAGGTCCAGGAATGCGTCGATTTTATCGTTAAAAATTTCAACCCGAAGCCGGGGCTCAAATACGCTTCAAGCAGTGATAATACGATTGTTATTCCCGAAGTTTTTATTGAAAAAATAGACGATAAATATGTCGTAAAAGTAAATGATTACGACCTGCCGCGTATCAAATTAAACCCGCGATACGAAAAAATTTTACGCAGTAAAACCGCACAACCGGAAGTTCTCGCATTTATAAAAGAAAAACTCGATAAAGCGCGGTTTATTTTAAAATCAATCGAGCAACGGCGCGATACCATAAAAAAAGTAGTGGACTGTATCGTAGAACATCAGTATGATTTTTTCGAACACGGAATTTCACATTTCAAGCCGCTTATTTTAAATGAAATAGCGAACGAAGTAGAGCTCGACGAATCTACAGTTTCACGCGTTACATCCGGCAAATACGCCCAAACACCTCGCGGCGTACTCGAACTCAAATATTTTTTTTCAGCGGGGCTGCGCAGCTCAACAGGCGAAGACGTATCGACTAAATCAGTCAAAGAAATGATCAAACAGATGGTTTTAAAAGAACCGGCCGATAAACCCTTATCAGATCAAGCAATAGTCGAAATACTCGCCGGTAAAGGCATAAAAATAGCAAGACGCACCGTTACAAAATACCGCGAAGAACAAAATATTCCATCATCTTCAAAAAGAAAAAGATTTATTTAAGGCGGCGGTTAAGCGTATTATGATATCAGAATATACCGACCATTTAATTTCGCCTTATTTTAATCCCGGCTCTTTTAATTTAAATAACGAGTTAGAACCGCTGGCGCTCGCTTCACAAATCAACAAAAATTATAACGATTATAGCAAAAATAAAAATATTAACGATAACAATAAAATACACATAATATACGACGAAGACGTTATCATGCCGGTTAAAAATTTTATAAAAAAAATACCTTATTGTGAATCAAACGAATGCGATTTCAAAGACATATCTATAATAGATAAAAACATAAAAAAAAATACGGCATTCGCTTATTGTGAATATCCTTCAGCAAGATTTTTCCGCAGTTATGATTTCGAACAAATTTATAGATTTTTAAGTTACTTTAAAATTAAATTAGCCTGCGGACTTTTTTTCGCCAATCCAGCCGGCTGTGATTATAGCATTGATTTATTACAACCGGCCAGCATAAATGGCAGCGTTCCGAAAATTCCCGGCGATTATTTCAAGAATTTAACCCGCGCCTCATCTAACGCAGGCGCAATATATGATATTATTTTACAAAAAAATATATTTAAAAATTTAAAAATCATCCGCCTTAACTCGTCAAAGCACTATATCGATTATAAAAACAACCGCAAATTATCTAAAACCGATGGAATGTATATTAACGTAAGCGGCGAAACACAGCTCATTAAAAAAGCATATAACGCAATTATTGCGGCCATAAACAGCGCTGACGAAACCGGCGGCGCGGCTAATAAAATTTACATGACTGAAAAAATAAGCGGGCCTTATAAAATAAACAAAACTTACGAAACAACCCGTATCAACGATCTAAAAGAAAACAATAAAATATGCCTTTTAACGTTAAACGATATTTCAGACTATTGCCGTCTCGCGCAAATCGGATTTAATTATGCTTTATGCAGCTTCGAACGAATTGAAGCGGAGCGGTTTATTATAAAAGCAGGAATTAACGATCAAATAGTTAATTTATTCAATAAAATAAACGATTAACTCTATAATATTTTTTAATTTTTAATTTAACGGTTGGACATTATGATTTATAAAAGTAATTCATTAAAAGAAACATATAAATTAGGTGAAAAAATAGGCGGTTTAATTACGAAAACATGCGTCGATGACAGACTTGTAATCACGCTTACCGGCGGGCTCGGCTGCGGTAAAACCGCTTTCGTATCGGCAATAGCGCATGGGCTCGGCGTTCGCGGGCCCGTTTTAAGCCCTTCTTTCACCATAGTAAAAGAATATGCCTGCCGGCGTAATTTTCAATTATATCACATCGATCTATACAGATTAACCGACATTTCCGAACTCATGAGTTTTGATTTTTACGAATATTTAAATGCACGGCAATTTATAATGGCTATCGAGTGGGCAGATAAATTCGGCCGCATGGATTATCTACCTGAACTTCCAAATATACATGCGTCAATTTCACAGGATTTAAGTGAAAATGAAAATACCAGAATTTTTAAATTCGATTTTTTTAACATAAATAAAAATATAAAAAATAAACTTATAAATGAAATCGAAAAATGAATTGAATATGAATCAATATTTGACAAAGCCGCCGAGTTTTGATAAAATTAATATACGCATTTAAACGGGAGATATACGATGACGAACTCAAATTTATTCATCGGACAAAAATTTAAAATACTCGCAATCGACGATAACGAAAACAATCTAAAAATTCTTAAAATGATTCTCGAAAAAGAAGGTTATATCGTCGATACACTTGAAGACGGCACTCAGGCCATGTCAATTATAATTGAAAAACGCCCCGATTTAATTTTACTCGATGTTTTAATGCCGGCAATAGACGGATTCGAAATCTGCAAATTAATCAAAGAAAATGAAAGCACCAGAAGAACACCCGTTATAATAATATCTGCTTTAAATCAACTCGACGATAAATTAAAAGGAATAGAACTCGGCGCGGATGAATTTTTAACCAAACCCATAAATAAAAGAGAACTTCTTACGAGAGTAAAAACGCTTCTTAAATTTAAACATCTTGATAACCAACTTGAAAGTTCAAGAAACGTAATAATGTCTTTCGCTTTTGCAACCGATCTTAAAGACAATTTCAGAAAGGGCCATTCAAAACGGGTTGGAATGTTTTCTACCGAATGCGCCAGAATGTTCAACCTGACACGTGAAGAAATTACCGAAATAGAATTCGGCGCATATCTTCATGATATCGGTAAAATAGGCATACCTACTGAAATATTACAAAAAACCGAAGCGCTTTCCGAAAACGAATATGAAATTTATAAAAAACACCCGCTTCTCGGCTACGAAATATGCTCTCCATTAGAAGCTATGACACGCTCGCTTTCTATAATTCTTCATCATCACGAAAATTTTAACGGCACGGGATTTCCTGACGGACTTTCAGGCGATAAAATTCCGTTCGGAGCACAGATAGTAGCCGTAGCCGATAATTATGATATCATGACTCATGTATTAATCAACCGCCCGGCCATATCCGCCGCGGAAGCCATAGATATATTAAAAAACGAAGCCGGGGCCAGATTTAATCCTGAAATAATCGATAAATTCATTAATCTTCCACTTCAGGATATAGAAAGGCTTTCAAACGTTAAAATGTTTGGCGGCATATAACAATTAACGATACATATTAAATTGATTTAATATTATGAATTAAAATAATGAATAAATAAAGAATAATGAATGAACCGAGGAAACCGTCATGAATTTTATCGACATAATTAAAAATGCCGGAATAGTAGGCGCGGGAGGCGCGGGTTTTCCATCGCATATTAAAATGAACGCCAGAGTAGATACCATTATCGTTAACGGCGCGGAATGCGAACCGCTGTTATGTAAAGATAAAGAATTAATGAAAAATCATAGTGAAGAAATCATGGGCGGGCTTTTACTCGCGCTTTCTAATACTGGCGCTAAATGCGGAATAATAGCGCTTAAAGGCAAAAACAAAGAAGCGATTGAAAAATTTAAAGATATTATTGAAGATAAAAAAATTAAAGATATTATTAAATTGCATATTCCTGGCGATTATTATCCGTCGGGCGACGAAGTGATATTAGTCAACGACGTTCTCGGACGCATAGTTCCGCCCGGCGGCATTCCTCTCGCCGTGGGCGTTATAGTATCTAACGTCGAAACATTTTACAATATATTCATGGCGCATAAAACCGGATCGCCCGTTACGGAAAAATTTCTCACCATAGCCGGAGAAGTCGAAAAACCGATTACTCTCAAAGTGCCGGTAGGCGTTAAAATATCCGATATAATTGGTTACACCGGTAAAATATTAGTATCCGACCCGGTTTTTATGTCGGGCGGCGCTATGATGAGCGAAATTATTTACGACCCTGAAACTCCCATTACCAAAACATCTTCGGGTTTTATAATACTTTCCGCTTCTCATCCATTTATATTACGCAAAACTCAAAAAGCGCCGGAATTTCGAAAAATCGGGAAATCAGCCTGCGATCAATGCTCTTATTGCACCGAATTCTGCCCCCGCTATCTCACCGGACATCATATCGAACCGCACCGCGTTATGCGCGCGCTCTTAATGAGCGCTCATAACGAACCGTTAATAACCAGCTGGGCTTCCGGATGCGTTGAATGCGGTCTGTGCGGGTTTTATTCGTGCCCTGAAGGTCTTTCGCCTAATTTCATTTGCGCCGCGGCAAAACGTGACGCAATAACGGAAAAAGTTAAATTTGAAATAAAAACTGAAAATATAAAAGCCCACCCGATGGGACAATACAGAAAAGTTCCCACAAAAAAATTAATCGCTAAAATCGGTCTGTCGTCTTATAATGATCATGCGGCGCTCGAAAATATCGAAATAAAACCCGCAAGCGTTACTTTATTATTGAAACAACATATAGGCCAGCCAGCCGTACCCGTTGTAACCGCGGGAGAAACCGTAAAAAAAGGCCAGCTAATAGCGGCGATCGGAGATAATAAACTCTGCGCGAATATACACGCTTCAATCGACGGCCTTGTTACTTCAGTTAAAAATACGGCGATAACCATAGCCGCCAATAACTAAATCGGAGGAATTAAAACTATGATTAATAAAGCTATCGGAATAATAGAATCATCATCGGTCGCCTCCGGTTTTTTAATAGGCGACACCATGATAAAAGCCGCAAACACGGAACTGTTACTATTAAGAACTATCTGTTCAGGTAAATTCATCGCCATGGTAGGAGGCGAAGTTGCCGCCGTAAAATCCTCGATAGAAGCGGGAATCAAAACGGCCGCGCATACGTTAATAGATTCATTCGTAATACCTAACGTCCATGAATCGGTTTTTAAAGCCATAAAAGGAGCCTGCGAATTCGGCCGGCCGGAAGCGCTTGGCATCGTCGAAGCTTTTTCGGTCGCCTCTCTTATAGAAGGCGCGGACGCAGCCGTTAAGGCCGCGAACGTTGAATTAATCGAAATAAGACTTGCGATGGCTCTCGGCGGCAAGGCATATTGCACGAACATAAAAGGCGCGTTCGCCTGCGCACGGCTCATATTAAATATCATGCTC
>CAYQWL010000178.1:0-7855 GCA_964421195.1 uncultured bacterium
GCATTAATCTTACTTTCCTGTTTCCGTGCATTTATATTATTTTAATTTAAAAGTTGCAGCAGACGTTTATATTTTTTTGCCCGAAATAAACCTGTTCATTAAAGCGTAAGTGGCCGTATTAATAATTAAAATAAAAATTATCAGCACCAGCGCAGAACCGAATGCGCGTTCCATCGAAATCCCCTCGCGGGCAATTATATAAAAATGCACCGCAAGCGTCCGTCCCGATTCAAATATAGAACCCGGCGCAGCGAGCGCGGAACCCGCGGTAAAAATAACGGCGGCGGTTTCGCTGATGCATCTTCCTATGCCGAGAATAACGCCGGTAACGATTCCAGGCGCCGCCTGCGGCAGGACTATTTTTGTAACGGTCTGCCATCGTGTCGCGCCAAGAGAATAACTCGCTTCACGCAATTCAGATGAAACGGACTTAATAGCCTCTTCCGATGTACGGATAATAGTCGGCAGTATCATAAAAGCCATTGTAAGGGCCCCCGAAAGCAGACACCATCCAAGTTTTAAATAAATAACGAAAAGCACGAAACCGAAAAGCCCGAAAATAATCGACGGCACGCCCGCAAGACAATCGGAACCAAAACGCACTATTTTAGTAACCGTATTTTCACGGGTATATTCGCATAGATAAATCGCCGTTCCAACGCCAAGAGGCCCCGCTATTAAAGTTGAGAGCATTGCAAGATAAAAACTGGCGATAATTGCGGGAAATATTCCGCCTTCACGCCCCATATCACGGGGCGCATCGAAAAGAAATTCGATTGAAAGCGAAGACGCCCCTTTATATGCCACGAAAGTTATTATAAATAACAGCGCGGCTATAGCAATAGACGCCGCTATCCTTAAAAGATTAACCGCTATAAATTCTTCAAAACGAGCGTTCATTATTCAACCGCCCTGTTTATTACTCTTGCCGCAAGAATATTAAGAGCCATAATAATTATGAAAAGCACCACTCCGGTAGCAAATAAAGCCTGGCGATGCATTCCTGAAGCATATCCCATTTCGAGCGCGATATTACTTGTAAGCGTTCTTACCGGATCAAGAGGCGAAAGCGGTATAATCAAAGAGTTACCCGCTATCATTATTACAGCCATAGTTTCGCCGATCGCCCTGCCCATGCCGAGTATAACCGCCGCTATAATTCCCGTGCGCGCGGCCGGAATTACCGCCATTTTAACGGCCTGCCATCGCGTCGCGCCAAGCGCTATAGCGCCTTCGCGGTAAGACGCCGGCACGGCGCGCAATGCGTCGTATGAAATACTTGTAATAGTCGGCAGCACCATTATTCCAAGCACGATAGAGCAGCCCAGAACGGAAAATCCATTGCCGCCGATATTATTTTTAATAAAAGGCACAAGAACGGTTACGCCGATAAAGCCATAGACTACCGACGGTATTCCGGCGAGAAGCTCAATAGCGGGTTTTATAACGGCGCGCGTCGTACGGCCCGCGAATTCGGCAAGATATATCGAGCATGCAAAAGCGAGCGGCACGCTAATTACCATTGCGCCCGCCATAACCGCAAAAGAACCGGCAATCATCGGCAGTATAGAAAACACGCCTTTAGACGGCTTCCATTTCATACCGAAAATAAAATCAAAAAGGCCTGTCCGGAAAATTACAGGCAGGCCTTCGGCGAAGATAAAAACGGTTATAAGAGCAAGCGCGCCAATTGAAGAAAGCGCTGTAATCAATAAAATTTTAGATATAGCGTTCTCGGAAACTTTCAATTTCATAACGCCGGTACCAATCCTTCGCGTTTAATAAGTTCCACGCCTTCATCCGAGCGTATAAATCGCATAAATTCAACCGCGACGCCCGCCGGTTCGCCGTTTGTTAAAAATAAGAAAGGCCGCATTAATTTATATTGATTGCTTTTATCCCGGCCCGTGAAATTTTTCATTTCCGGTTTTATTCCATCGACCGCGAGCGACCGTACTTTATCATTAAGGCTTCCGAACGAAATATAGCCTATAGCGTCTATGTCGTTAGACACTATTTCACGTATGGAACCGGTTGAATCCTGTACAAGCGCGCGAGCTGCAATTTCAGCCGTACCCATTATAAGTTCTTCAAAAGCTCCACGTGTCCCGGAGCCATCTTCGCGTGTTAGTACCGTCATGGTGGCGCACTCCGGGCCGGAGCCTGGAATACTGCGCCAATCGGTAACTTCGAAAGCAAATATAGAACGAATTGTATTTTTTGTTATATTATCGATGCTATTGTTTTTATTAACTACCATTACGATAGCATCATAGGCGACAATAAATTCTTTCAAACGCTTTTCATCTGCTTTCAATTCGCGAGATGACATTCCTACATCGGCCGCTCCGCTTAATGCCGCCTGAACGCCTGCCGAAGAGCCGCCTCCCTGGACCTCTACTTTTATTTCCGGATGTTTTTTCATAAAATATTCGGCAAGTTTTTCAGCTATAGGCTGAACGGAAGTGGAACCGGCAACCATCAGCTTCCGTGCTTCACCATGAGCATGGCCCGGAAAGTGAAAATATACGAATAAAAATACCGGTAACAAAAATATGTAAGTGGCAAACCGAAATACCATCAGTTTAAAACCCGCCTTATTTAACTTTTAAAAACACCGCAACAGCATGTCATCTAACCAGGTAAAACTTAAAAACGCAAAGCCTGATTATCAAATATATCAATTTAACCGATTAAATTTTATCATATTGAAATTGACATTGCAAGTTTTTTATTTGCAAGTTTTTTATTATTAGATTGTATTTATCAATATATTTTGATAATATAAACTAACTTATTTTGATCATCATCATTTAATGATAATTAATTTTTAAAAATAAAAAATAGAAACCTGGAGGATTTATAATGGCTGAACAAGAAATTAAATATTTAGAACTTTCACATCCTGAAAAAAGACTTTTTTACCTTCAAAAATATTATCCGGAAACCTCAATGTGGAATGTTGCTCAAACCGTTATTTTTAATATTCCCGTCAATTCAGGCATGATAAAAAAAGCCATAAACCTGTTTATACGCAATAATCAGAACATGCGTATCCGCCTTATAGAAACGGAAACCGGCCCGCGGCAGTATGAATCACCCTTTAAAGCCGAAAAAATTGATGTTATATCTTTTAAAGGCAATGATGCTTCCGATAAATTAAACGAATGGGCTGAAAAAGAATCCTGTAAACCGTTTAAAAAATTTACCGATGCGCCGTTATACAGGTTTTACATTATCGCTCTTGAAAATGAACGTGGCGGATTTTATATAAACGCTCATCAAATGATCTTAGACGGCGCATCGCTTGCAATCGCCGCCGATAAAATAATAGAATATTACGAAAAACTTAAAAACGGCGAAACGAATATTAATGAAAAATTTAATTCATATTTCAATTATCTTAAAGAAGAAGCCGATTATCTTGCGTCAAAAGATTTTGAATCTGACCGTCAATATTGGTTTAGCAAATATAAAACCGATATAGAGCAGCTTGAATTAAGACCGGCGTACGACAAAGAAGATTTTAGCGTAAAACGCATTTATCATAAAGCGCCGGCAGGCCTTTCAAAAAAAATATATGATTATTGCAATAAAAATAAGATAAACGTTTTCCATTTTTTTATGAGCGCGCTTTTTGTTTATTTTCACAGGCTTACTATGAAAGAAGATATAGTAATTCAAACGGCGCATCATGCACGCAGTGAAGAATTTAAAAATACCACGGGCATGTTTATGAATACCATGCCGGTACGTTTTTCATTTTCAGCCGATTCTACTTTTTCTTCGCTTTATAAAAAATTCGCGCCTGAGTTTAAGGAATCCATTTCTCATACGCGGTTTCCAGGCGACCTGCTGGCTTCCGAATTAAGACGCCTGAATCGCGATCCGCAAAATTTATTTACCGTGGCGCTTTCACAAATTGTAAAAAACCGTAACAATGAAAATATTGAAACTAAATTTTATTGCGCAGGCGAGTCTTTCAGCTTGTTGACATTTTATCTCAGTTATGATGCGGCAGCTAACAATGAAATAAATTTTTTCACGGATTATCGTGTATCCATGTACCGGCAAAATGAAATAAATTCTATGGCCGGTCATATTTATGAATTGATCCACCGGATTGTCAGCGATGATAATAAAAAAATATCGTCGTACGATTTTTTATCAGATAAAGAAAAACGCCGTTTATTATACGAATTTAATAATAATGATTCGTATTATCCAGAAGAAAAAACCTTTGTAGATTTATTTGAAGAACAGGCCGCTAAAACTCCTGATAAAAAAGCAGTCGTATTTTTAAATGACTCGCTTACTTATGGAGAGTTAAAAAAGAAAAGCGACGCGCTGGCGTATAAGCTTATTTCTTCTGGAACTAAACGTGATGATATTATTGGAATTTTTGTAGATCGTTCACTTGAAATGTTTGTTGGCGCAATTGGCATTTTAAAATCAGGCGCGGCGTTTATGCCTATCGATACAAAATATCCGATGGATAGAATAGAATTTATGCTTGAAGACAGCAAAGCAAAAATTCTGGTTACTCAAAGGCATTTAATGAATAAAATTAAATTTAACGGCACGCTCATAGATCTTGAGGACAAATCCATTTATGACGGTTGTTTTGACATTACCCCGATCAGTAATCCGCAAGATCTGGCTTATGTTATTTATACATCCGGTTCAACCGGGAAGCCTAAAGGCACTTTAATAGAGCATCGCGCGCTTCTTAATTTTTCATACTGGTATAAAAATTCACGCTCGATTACGGAAGATGACAGGCTTGCCAAACATGCGTCATTCGGCTTCGACGCATCTATCCTTGAAGTTTTTCCGCCTCTTATAGCCGGGGCTGAAATTCATGTAATAAGTGAAGAAATAAAATTATCGCTCGGCGAACTTAATGATTATTTTGAAAAATATAATATTAAAGGATGTTTCCTGACCACTCAACTCGCCGAGCAATTTCTTGAAAATATCGATAATAAATCGCTGCGATACTTAGACGCGGGCGGTGAAAAACTGAGAACATTTACTAAACGCGGATATCAATTATATAATTGCTATGGGCCGACCGAATGTACAGTATATACTACTTTTTTTCCCGTAGATAAAATGTATGCGAATATTCCAATAGGAAAACCCCTTGCAAATACTAAAGTTTATATAATCGATCGTAATGGAAATTTAATGCCGGAAGGTTACTGCGGCGAACTTTGCGTTTCAGGCGTGTGCCTTTCACGAGGCTATCTTAACAGGCCTGAAGTTACTTCGGAAAAATTTATTCCAGATCCGTTTTCAGAAGGTGGACGGCTTTATAAAACCGGCGATCTGGTAAGGTGGCTTCCTGATGGAAATATTGAATATATAGGCCGTATCGATAATCAGGTCAAGCTTCGTGGGTTCAGAATAGAGCTTGGTGAAATAGAAATGGAAATAATGAAAATTCAGGGCATTAAAAATGTTGCCGTTACTGTAGCTAACGATGGCGATAATAAGTTTATCTGCGCTTATGTTGTAGCTGAAAATTCAATAACGCATGAATTTATAAAAAATGAAATATCGCAAAACCTTCCTGAATTTATGATACCGAATTATTTTGTCAGTCTTGATGAAATGCCTGTAAATGCCAGCGGTAAAATAGACAGGAAAGCGCTTCCGGCGCCTCATATCAAAACCGAAGCTAAATCAAATTTTATTTCAGTGGAAGGGGAATATGAAATAAGGCTTGCGGCTTTATGGAAAGAAACGCTTTCTTTAGACAACGTGGGCGCGCTTGATAATTTTTTTAAGATCGGAGGCCATTCACTTAAAGCCGTAATATTACAGGCTAAAGTAGAAAAAGAATTTGATTGCAGATTGCCGATAAAAAAAATATTTGAAATAACTACCATACGCGAACAAGCTGATTTTATAATCAACGCTGAAAAGCTCGAACCCGCCGCTAAAAGTAAGCTGATCGATAAGCCCGGCGCCGCCGAAAAAGACGTAACGTCCGAAGTGGGCTGCTATCCGGTTTCTTCAGTTCAAAAAAGATTATTTATAGTCGAAAGCATGGAAGGACCGTCAAAATCATATAACATACCTTTTATACTCAAGATAACCGGTAAGCTTGACATGCTAAAATTTAGCGATTCTATTGAAAAGATGGTTGAACGTCACGAAGCTTTCAGAACTTCGTTCGCTTCCCGCGAAGGGGAACCTGTTCAGATGATTCATCCTTCAGTCAGGCTGAAAAAAATATTTCAGGACGTATCCGATGGAGCTGTCGAAGAATATATCAACGAATTGATAAAACCATTCGATCTTTCACAGGCGCCGCTGTTCAGGGTAAAACTTATGAAGCGATCCGACAATGAACACCTATTGCTTTTAAATTTTCACCATATCATATTTGACGGCATGTCCCTGGAAATATTTACCAGGGAACTTTTTGATTTATATCACGATAAAGCCCTTCCGAAACTTAAACAGCATTATCGAGATTTTTGCCTGTGGCAAAAAAAATTCCTGACTTCCGATAATATAGCCGAACAGGAAAAAATCTGGTTTGAAATGCTTTCCGGCGACGTTCCGACGCTTAATATGCCGGCTGATTTTTCAAGGCCGCCGCAGCCGTCTATTGAAGGAGATCAATTTACATTTTTTGCCGACAGCGAATTATCAGCCAGGCTGAAAAATTTTGCGCAGGTTACGGGTAATACTCTTTATACTGTAATACTGGCGGCTTATAATATTTTACTTTCAAGATACTCCCGGCAGGAAGATATTATCGTTGGAACGCCTCTTGTCGGAAGGCCTTCTCTCGAAACGCAAAATATGCTTGGTATGTTTGTAAACACCATGCCTGCGCGCAATTATCCAAAACCTGAAAAAAAATTCAGCGAATTTTTAGCGGAAGTTCGTAACACTTTCTTAAATATAATAGATAATCAGGATTATCAGCTTGACATGCTGATCGATAAGCTTGGAATCAAGCGTGCCAGCGGGCATAATCCACTTTTTGACACGGTTTTCGTGTACCAGACATCCGGCGGTTTAAAAGAAAACCGATTCGGCGATCTTATCGTCAGGCCGCAAGAATTAAATACTGATACGGCGAAATTCGATCTTACGTTACAGGCGTTTGAAAGCGAAGACTGCATGAAATTCAGCATAGAATATCGTAAATGCCTTTTTAAAAATGACACTATAGCCAGAATGTCAACCCATTTAATAAATATTCTCGATGAAGTAAGCCGGAACCCTGAAATATACTTAAAAGATATAGAGCTCGTGGCCCCGGCTGAGCGTAAAACCGTGCTTTATGATTTTAACTGCACCGCCCTGCAGTATGACAAAGATATCACCATTTATGAATTGTTTGAAAAAACAGCGGAAAAATACGCCGATAATACCGCCGTTGTTTTCTGCGACCAAAAATATACGTATGCGCAGCTTAATGAATATGCCAATAAATTCGCCCGCCGCCTTATTGATAACGGGGTTAAAAAAGGAGATTTCGTAGCTCAGCTTGCCGATAAGTCGGCGGAAATGGTAATCGGCCTTCTGGCTATAATGAAAGCAGGAGCATGCTATACGCCTATCGATCCGTCATATCCGGACGACAGGGTAGATTTTATGCTTAAAGACACTAAAGCGGCGGCGGTAATAGGCCAGAAAAAAAATATCGATAAAACTATATATGATGGTCCTAAAATAGCCATAGATGATTACTCCATATATCAAAACGCCAGCGGCGGGGAAAATATCGACCGTATCGCCGGGCCGCGCGATCTTGCTTATGCCATATATACGTCAGGATCTACCGGCAAGCCTAAAGGGGTAATGATAGAACATCGTTCCATGATAAATC
>CAYQWL010000179.1:0-7850 GCA_964421195.1 uncultured bacterium
ATTAATTAAAATTGTTATAACGTTTGTTTTAATTATAATTACTTTTTCAATTTCTTTTGCGGCTGAAAAGCAAGGGAAAGTAATAATGCTTCACAGCGGTCCAATATCCGGAAAAATGAATGATGGGATTTCAGAGTATCTTGGAATACCTTTTGCGGCGCCTCCGGTCGGGAAACTTCGCTGGCATCCGCCACAGGACGTGGTTTTTTGGTCTAAAATAAGGCGGTGTGTTGAATTTGGCCCCGGCTGTCCTCAGCCGCAGCAGAATCCCGGGTTAAAGTACAGTGAAGATTGCCTGTATTTGAATGTATGGAGTCCGGCGAAAAGCCGCTGTGAAAAATTGCCGGTAATGGTCTGGATTCATGGCGGCGGGTTTAATTTTGGCTCGGCGTCGCAGAAGGAATATTATGGAAAAAATCTTGCTAAAAAAGGGGTAGTAGTAGTAACTATTAATTATCGTCTTGGACCGCTCGGTTTTTTAGCGCATTCCGCATTGTCCGCTGAATCGCCTTATGGGGTTTCCGGCAATTATGGGCTTTTAGATCAAATCGCGGCTTTAAAATGGGTTAATAAAAATATTGCGGCTTTTGGCGGCGACCCGTCAAATGTAACGTTATTTGGCCAGTCGGCCGGTTCACGGTCAGTTTCTCTGCATTTAATATCATCTCTTTCCGCCGGCCTTTTTCATCGTGCGATAACGCAAAGCGGAGGCCCTATAATGGGCTCGGAATATTTAACTCCGGCATATGACGGGAATGTGAAAAAGGCTTTAAAAATGGGAAAAATTCTTGCCGAAAGGCTTGGATGTGATAGCGCTGCCGATGCTATAGCGGCCATGAGAGCAAAAACGGCTGATGAAATAATTAAAGCTGCCGACTGTAAAACTGGATTGTTTGACGAAGGGCTGTTTTTTGCTCCTATATTCGATGGCTATGTCGTTTCTGAAGATGCCGTAACGGCTTTTTCTAATAAAAATCAGCATAAAGTTCCGCTGATAGTCGGCTCTACATTAAATGAAGGCAATAATTACATATTAAATACAAAAGATTTTACGTTAAAAAAATATATTTTATTTTTAAAATCGCGGTTTTCTAAAAATTATATAGCGGCATTTCAAGTATTTCCTGCATATAACATAGAAAGCGCTGTTAAGGCTTTAGATGTGTTAATTTCCACGGCCGTTGTGGTTCAACCCGCGAAATTTGTTGCAAAATCAATGCATGATGCTGGAACGAAAGCTTATTTATACCGCTTCAGCTGCGTTCCGGCTACAAATATGGCGAAAAAAGCAGGGGCATTTCATGGCGTTGATCTGGCTTATGTTTTTGGAAATATGAGTAAAGAAGAAGGTTATACTGATAAGGATTTTGCCGTTTCAAAATCCGTTATGGCATATTGGACTAATTTTGCCGCTACCGGTGATCCCAATGGCGTAAATTTACTGAATTGGCCTGAATATGATGATACTCTGGAAGCTAATATGGAATTTTCAAATACAATTTATGTTAACACGCGTCTTTTAAAAAAAGAATGCGATTTTATAACCAGTATTAATAAGAGTAAAAATGAGTTATATTAATTTTATATTATTTTAAAGTTTTGAACGGTTAATCGAGTTTGAAAGTCATTTTTATATAATTATTAATTTAAAATATACAGTTTGATTAATAAATATTACATCAGGCTGTAAAGATGTTCGCAAAATTTTGAAAGCGTCGATAGATCGTCATATTTTTTTTCAAGTTCTTCCCCGGACGGAAGTTTTAACCCTGATGTTAATTTAGCGAGCAGGGTTTCTATATATTTTGCGCGTGCGGTATTACGTAGTTCGTAATACATTTGAAGGTTGCGAAGCGTATTTTTAACGGTTTGTTTTATCGTGAGCGGATAGTTTCCAATATTTACTATTATATTTTCATTTTTGTTTAAAATAAGCGCGCTGCCAAGGTCAATTATCTTTAAAAATATGGCCTGCCGTTCGCGTAAGTTTAAACTTGAATCTATGACGGGATCTGAAAGAAGATTTAAATAAATTAAAAAAGCCGAATGAATCGATTCTGAAAAAGCGTTGATATGTGAATCGGTAACCGCGAGGCCGGTCATCGGGTCGTTCTTTCTGAGCAGGCCGATATTGTTTTTTATCTTTAAAAGATGCGTATTTGATGCGGCAGCAAATCCGTCAATTTTGAATTCTCCGTTTTTTAAACGTTTTAAAAGATCGGATGCCGGAAATTTTATGCAGTTAAAATTCTGCATTAGCGCTATTGATTTTTTTTCATAAAGCTTTGCCAGAGATAATCTTGAATATATGTCCGCGCTCGCGCCGGATTTTATATTTTGTATTTCGATATCTATTTTTTGAAGAAATTCTTTTGCCGAATCGGTAAATACCGAAATTAAACCAAGATTATATAAAGATTCGTAATCGTCTCCGAGATCGGCCGCATAAACTTTTAAATCGGCCGTATTAGAATTGAGAGCGGCCTTCAGGCGAGCTGTTGTGCCGGCGGTAATGAGAGTTTGAAATTCGATTTCTGAAGAATTATCGATGATGGGCGTTCCAGAAAAAATCGTGCTGAATGAATAATTACGAGTTCTTTTGCCTTCCGGCCATTCGACGTTTACCGTAACCTGCGCGATATGTTCGCCGAGGCCTTCAAATCCGCTCATTTCAGAGATTTTTATGCTGTATTCAAAATCTTTTATTTTTTTCAAATCAAAATTAGCCGCATAATCTGAAATTTTGTCGTTAAGCTTGCCGTCAAAGTCGAAATCTTCTATGTTTGAAAAAAACGGCGCGTTTATGGACATTATTTTATATTTTTTATCATATTTTATAATTTCGCTTAAATAATAAGGATTTTCGCGAATAGTATTGTCTATATCTTCGATTATTTTATTGGCTATGCTCATTGCCGCATAATAATTTAAAACCTTTTCCCGTTCGGCGTTATTAGATGAAAAAATCGCGATTATAAAGCTTACGGCAAATATTAAAATAGTTATCGCTACGAGCATTTCGACGAACGAAAACGCGGCGTTTTTTAAATTGTTATTTATTTTTATTTTCTTTTTGTTTTTCATAATTGTTATTTATAGTTTCGTTATATTTTTTAGCGATTGCGGCCGATAAGCTGTTGGGTTTGGCGACGGCAAGATATCCTTCGGTGGCGGCGTTAGCTTTTTCTTTATCTTTTTCAGTGGCTGTTCCGAAAAATCGTTTTAAGCCAAAGTTGAGATTGGCGAAGCCTGCTTTAGCCCATGCCGCTACTCTATTGGTGTATGATGTTTTCTGGCCGCCGGGTGGTTGATCGGGTGCGGCGGGGTTCGCGGGAGGCTGAGCGCCGATGTTTATTGCGGGAGAATCAGCGGAGGGATTTACAGGGAGAGTATTCGCTCCCTGCATCAATCTGGCGGGTCCCGCATCTTCGCTTCCGCCGGCGCCGATTCCTCCGCCGGTAATCTGCTGTGCGCTGGCTAATTGCATTGAGATATCGGTCTTTTTTAATGCGCTGAGAGTTAAAAGTTTTTTTGCCTGTGCGTCTGGCGGCGCGAGAGCTATAAGTTGAGGCTTTTCGGCGTTCGCATCGACTATCCGGGTTAATATGGCCGGATCGGCGGCATTTACGTTTAATTTTTGAAGTATTTGTTTGATGTCGTTAGTATTTTCAATACTTTTAACAATAACTGATTTGTTTTTTAAATTTTCATTCATCTGTTTTAATATGTTCAGTATTTTTTGCGGGGTCTGCGGAGATTGCCGGTTCGATGGGAAATCGTCGATAGCGTAAAATGACGAATAAAGCGGAATTATTTTGTTATAATTGTTAACGAGGCCTGGCTGATATTTTACTCTGTAAAATATAGCGCGGCTTGCCGTTTCGCTTTTAGCGAGTATCCATATATCGAGCGATTCTTTTTCGTCTTCGGAATCGTAGCATAAAAGCTCGCAATCCACGCCGTTAAAATTAAATTTTTCGCCGTATGCTTTATCTTTGCAGGGACGGTTTTCGTAAGTGAGACATTTAAGCTGCCAGCTGAATTTTTGATAAAATGCCCGCGCGGCAAGGTCGGTTTTTATAAGCCCTTCGCTTTTGATTACCTGCGTCATTTCACCGCGGTTAAGAATGGTTACGTTAGAAAGAGACAACGCCGCAAACGCCACTAAAACTATAACCAGATAAGCAGCCATGCCTTTTTTTAAAAAAGAGGCATGGAAAGCTTTTTGCATTAACGGCGTCCGGCGGCATGAAAATGCGTTTGAGCTTAAAATATTGTTCGTGTTGTTATGATTCGGCATAATATCACCTGTCCATTTGTTGAATGTTTGAATCGTTATTTATAGTTTTTATAGCGGGCTCATTAATGTAAAAATTCTCCGGCATAATAATTTTTGAGAGTAATTTGCGTTATTAAATCGGTTTCTTCCATGTTTGAAAATAATTTGAGGTTGACCGCAGTCGAGCCTTCTGAATGTGTCGTGAAAACTAATCGTTTTATATTGCCCATGATTTCTTTTTCGGCTTCTATTGCCTGTGAGGTCGGGTTTTTAGTAACGCAAAAGAGCTTATATCCATCTATGACGGTTTTATTGTCTTCGAGTTTGTAACTGTGACGTTTTTGATAATAAACGCTTATTTTTCCTTCTTTATTGACTATAACTAAAAAAGGCGCCGAAGAACCTATTTCTGGTTTAATAATTTCGCTTGCGCAGGAGATTTCGTCGATTAATTTCATCTGCGCCCTGCGTGTATTTTTCTGAAGTTCTACTTTGTCTTTTAAAGTGGATTTACCGGCAGCCGTACTGAAGCTCATTACACTATAAAATCCGGTTATCACAAGTGAAAATATTATTAACGAAAGAATTAATTCGATCGTCGAAAATCCTTTTTTAAACACTTTATGCCTCTCTATTTAATTTTACAAAATAAAATGATATATGTCAACCTGTTTAATATTGCTTTTTAGTTTCGCCTGTTTTAAATTTATCTCCGTATGCATATAATCCCGCGGTGAAAAATATCGCACCGAAGATTAAAGAATCGGGATTGATTTTATTGATTAAAATTGCGGCCAGAGAAATAATTTTAAGGATAAATGAAAACGTAAAAAATAAAAACTTTATAGTTAAATAAAATTTGAATTTAAACGCCTTAATCGCGAGAGCGATTGTAAGATTTAAAAATTTAATGTTCATGCTATTATTATATCAGGAACTGTTTTATTAATCAATAAAAATTGTTAATTTAGTTTTTATCTGGCGCAATCGAGAAGAGGAAAGAAAAAATTTATGAATAGTTTAAGAAAATAACCGGTTAAAAAAGCGTATGGGGTAATAAAACAGAGTATCAACAAGGCGGTTTTTATTCCGCGTTCCTTTATTATCATAAAAAAACTCGCGACGCAGGGGACAAAAAGGGTTATGACTACGAGTGAAATCATTATTTGAAAAGGCGAAAGAAGTCCGGCTTCAGAAAGCGAGTATAATCCGGCCGCACCGTAATCGCGTCTTAAAAATCCCATTAAAAAAGCGAAGGTGGCTTTTTCGGGAAGGCCGAGCATATTTACGATGAGCGGCGCGGATATTTTTTCGAGAAAAGTTAAAAATCCGGTTTCAGCTGATATGAACAATAAAAAAGTGCCGAGCATGAAAATGGGAACCACTTCCTGAAGATACCAGATAACGCGATTATATGTTTTTTTGAAAATATTTCCGGGGCGAGGCCAGCGCATCGGCGGAAGTTCGATTAAAAAAAGCGAAGATTCGCCTTTTATTAAACAGGAACCAAGCTTTCCGACGATTATTATTTGAAGAAAAACTGTGGCGAAAACGGTAAATGCCGCGTACCATGCGATTTTATTAGCAAGCCCTATCATTACGCCGAGCTGGGCCGAGCACGGAATTCCAAGGGCGAGAATGATAGTAGCTATGAGGCGTTCTTTTTTAGTATCAAGCACGCGGGTGGTAAGTATGGCCATGGTGCCGCAGCCGAATCCGAGAACCATCGGTAAAACTGCTTTTCCATTTAAACCTATGAATTTGAATATTCGATCGGATAAAACGGTCAAACGGGGAATATAGCCTGAATCTTCGAGAAAACTGAAGGCAAAAAAGAAAGTGAACATTATCGGCAGCACGATAGCGATAGCATAAGTAAGTCCCATGGTTATAAGGCCGTATTCTCCTACGAACATTTTAAATATCATGCCCGATTCATCCGTAAAATTTTTAAATAATTTTATCGCGGCCGGGCTTACATATCCGTTAAAAATAGTTTCTTCAAAAAAATCGACGCAGCTTCCGGCGCCGAATACGCCCACGAAATAATAAAGAGCCGTTATCACAAATATGAAAACGGGAACGCCTGCTTTTATTCCCGTGAGAGCAAGTCCGAATTTATAGGTAAATGAAGTGTAAACCGGTTTGAATTTATTGCAAAGGCAAACTTCTTTAATTATTTTTTCTACCGCGGCTTCGCGCGTCGAATATATCGAACGTGAAAGTGTTTCTAAATTATTTTTACCATAGCGCGCGAGAATATTTTTGATTTCTTCGTGACGCGTTTCATTGAAATAATTGAGTACGGACATATCGCCCGATATTAACATGAGGGCCGCCGATTTTTTGAATTTAAATTCAGCCGGCATGGCGTTTTGCAATAGTTCACAAAGCGATTCAATGTCGCGGCTGTATTTAAGCTCGAATTTGCTTCTGACAAAATTTTTCATAGCACTTCTGACGTCGTTGAAGCCTTTTTGTATTATAGCCGTAGTGGGAATTACTTTTATTGAAGATAAAAGCGCCGATAATTTTTGAACGTCGATAAACATTCCGCGTTCTAAAGCTTCGTCTTCCATATTAAGATTTAATATCATCGGAAATTTCATTTCGATAAGTTCGAGCGTTAACATAAGCGTACGTCGAATATTTTTATAATCTGCGACCTGTATTACGAAATCGATGCCGTTATTCCATAATACGGAACGGGTAACCTGTTCATCTTCACTTTTAGGCAAAAGTGATCCGGTTCCTGGAGTATCGATGATATCACAGCTTGATAAGGAGTCTATTGCATAACTGCCCTGGCTGAAATCTACGGTGGTGCCTGGATAATTGGATACGACCACGTATTTTCCCGTAAGCAGGTTGAACATAACTGATTTTCCGACGTTAGGATTGCCGACTAAAGCTATTTTAGATTGCGCTGAAGCCGGAAAACTTTGCAGCGGTTCGGCGTCGTCGTATGTATGCGGCGGGTTGCCGGTATTATTTTCCATGTTTAAACTCCATATCGTTAAGCATGACTGATGATGTAAAGCAATGCAAAAAAAATAACGAAAATAAAATAATGATCGTGTCGGGCAGTCCGCCGGCAGGCGGTTTGAAAAAATAAAAGCCGGTTTTCAAGTGAAAATATAACAGTTTTTTATCATTATGTCAATATTTTTATAATTTTAAGCGTTGCTTAATAATAAATTATGTGGTATCATAGCGGCCTGGAATATTGATTATTCTTAAAAAGGCCGGATAATTTTTTCGAATAATTTTTTCGAAATGGAATTTATTCCGTCCTATAAGGTTTATTATAATTTTAGAAGTTTGGATAACGGGTTATATACATGTTGTTATATGGTATTTTAAGGCGCTTTTTTTTCTTTATATCTGTTTTACGTGACGTATGGGTAAGATATCCGGATCGTCGGAGGCCTGATTTTTATTATCCATTAAAATTAGTAATTTTTATTCAGGCGGTTTTGTCATTTTTATTCGCGGGTTGCTTGAATCAGGAATTTCAGGCGCCGCCAGTAAAAATTTTAACCGCTCTTGACGCCGCGCGTTATGAAGATAC
>CAYQWL010000180.1:0-7815 GCA_964421195.1 uncultured bacterium
TTTTTTTTCAGATTCATAATTATTCGATGACGGCAATTCCGCGCGCGAAACATACCATTCAAAGGTTTCAGCGATAGCCGCCGAATAAGAAGTAAAGGGAAAATTTTCTTCTCCAAAAAGCGATTTAATTTTATTTACATCAAAAGCGCTATGATATCCTGAATAAGGAAATACCGAACCCATACATGCTTTTTTATACTCTTCAAGGGTCAGATGAACTATTAATACTTCTTTTTTCAAACATGCGCCTATATAATTAAGAAATTCAGAAAAATTCAACGAATCGGCGGATGCCGCGTTATAAATTTGATTGTAAGCCCCTTCGTTAAATAAAACTCCATCAATCTGACTTACCAGATCTTTAATATATACCGCGTTAAACATAGGATCTCGCCCGCCATAAGGAATAAATAAAGGAATATTTTTATAAATTCTGTCAAAAAGATAAAACATGCGGCCGGTATAATCATAAGGCCCATAAATATAAGTCGGCCTCAAAATAGTGACGTTAAAATCATTGTTTTTTGATGAATAAAGCAGTTCTTTTTCACATTTTATCTTTTCACGACCGTACATTGAATTAGCCTCACCGGTATCGAGCGGATGCTCTTCGCCCGCCGGAACATATTTTAAAGCGCCATAAACCGAACCGGTGGAAATAAAAATATATTGATTGATTTTTTTAGCAAATGCTCTTATCGCCGGAGTTAATTCATCTTTTGTATAACACGACGTATCGATAACCGCATCGATTTTCTTTTGCGCCACTTTTTCAAGGGAATCACAATAATTAAGAGGCGATTCGCGATCGGCGATATGCCGAAAAACCCTGCCCGGCCATTTTTTTTCATAATCCCACACGGCGCATGTAAGGCCGCGATTAATAAGATGCAGTTCAATATCTTCATACTTATCAGCTAACCGCTCTACCAGCATGGTGCCTATAAAACGGCTTCCGCCGAGAATAACTATTCTTTTCATATCGCCTTTCAAATCGGCCAAAAAACATCAGCCGTTATTTCAATGCCGATAAAATTTCATCTATTTTACGCCTGTCAAGATTTTCATAATAATCTTTATTCACCATCATACCCGGAGCCGTGCCGCAGCTGCCAAGACATTCAACGAGCGAAAGAGTAAATTTATTATCCGCCGTAGTTTCTCCCGGCATTATATTCAATTTTTCACATATATACTTTAAAATATCGTCAGAGCCGGCAAGCATACATGAAATATTTTTACATAACTGCAAATGATACCGGCCTACCGGCTTTTGATTATACATGCTATAAAAAGTCGCGGCCGAATAAACTTTGCTTTTATCGACGCCCGTAACGCGAGAAACGCATTCATAAGCCTCATCGTCTAAATAACCAAATTCATCGTTAGCTATGTGTAAAACCATCAGCAACGAAGCTTCTTTAGAAGGATAACCCGCCTGAATAGCGTAAATACGCTTTAATGTCTCTTCGTTAAATTCTTTCATAAACGCTTTCCATTCATTTATATATTGTTCGATTATTCGCCGCCCTTAAAGACCGAATATTCTTTTTTAATAAGCGCGGTTAAAGGCTGACGTTTTTTTATATCGTAATCTTTTCTGAGCGGATGCCCATCAAAACCTTCATACATTAATATTCTACGCAAATCCGGATGCCCTTTAAATTTTATTCCATACATATCGAAAATTTCGCGTTCAAACCAGTTTGCCGCCGGATAAAGCGGGACTAACGAATCCGCTTCAGGAAATTTTTCAGGATAGTATGATTTAATAAAAAGCCGGCCGCCGTTTTTAATAGAATATAAATGCGTAATAATTCCAAAACGGCCGCCGTACGGAAGCGGATTATACTTCAGATAATCGACGGCAAAAAGATCCATTAACATATCAAAATCAAATTCGCAGCGAAGTTTTTCAATCGAAGAAAAAACATAATCACGCGGAATAACCGCATAATCAAGGCCGCGTTCACTCAAAAACTCAATAGCGTCAGATTCACCGGATTTATTTATATGCTCTTTTAATAATAGTTTTATAAGTTCGAAATTAGTTTTCATAGTCCTCTTATCTTGTAATTTTAACGTTCTATCTTATGCTCACACTAAATAAAAAAAACAGCGATCAAAAAAATATAAACATATATTTTTATTCATTGCATATACAAATATAAAACAAAATTTATAACAAGTCAACTATTTAATTTTAAAAAAACAGCGGCTGAAAATAAATTTCATGCCGCCGCTTTTCATTTTATATTATAAAAAAACACGTCAAGGAAATTTTATTTAATATTCTGTCCCTGCACGGAACCCGCGTAATTAGTATAAAGCTGTTTATATTCGCTAAGCGCCTGCTGGCATTCGGGCGTTTCGCCTTTACCTTCAGAAAGCATTTGTGAATAAAGTTTATAAGCGTTTATCATACGATCATAGGTGCTCTGCGCGGCGCCGTCGCCGGAAGCGGATACTCCCATATTCTGTAAAACGGGTTGAGCGGGAGGCGGAGCGAGCTGTTCGCCGTATATAACCTGGCCGCCCTGTGCATTAACTCCAGAAACATGATAATTAGAGCTTGCGCGGTTGCGGATTTTATTTATAATAATATTAGCGATCATAGAACCGGCAAGGCCGCCTATCATCGAACCAAAACCCGGCAGCAGCATCGAGCCGATAGCAGCGCCTATCGTCGAACCGACAGCCTGACCTAAAACAGCCACTTTATCTATTGAAGCGATAGCTTTTTTAAATGAAGGTTTCTGGCCGCTGGCAAGGTCGTCGCCCATGCTCGCGCCTATGTGTCCGCCTACCTGTCCAAATATAGCCGGCATTAACGCACCAAGAATCGGACCGACTACGGGAACCGACGATCCGAGAAGGCTGCCGACTACGGTTCCGGCGGCGGAACCGAGGCCGCTGCCAACGAACGAACCGGCAAATTCACCGGTGGCCAGATGCCCAACCGCTTTACCTATAGATATTTTTTCGCCGTTTTTAACCTGTTCAAATATCTTGAATCCTACAGTCAATCCGGCTGATATACCGAGATTTTTTATCGAAAAACTCGCTTTAAGAGAATCCTTGCCGGCTGAAAGCGCGGTAGATAATTTTGAAGGCGCGGCGGAAACGACGGCTTTTTGAAACTGGCCGGTTTCTTCGTCAAATTCTACCGCCGCTTTACTCTGATCCGCCATTTTTTGTGAAGGAGTAGGCTCGCCAGACGCAGCGGTTTCATCTGCAACAGGATCCGAAGAAGATTTTTTGAAAAGGCCTTTAACTTTACTTACGGCTTTTTCAGGAGTTTCTTTGCCGAACTTATAACCTTTTTCCCACGCGTCGGAGCCTTTACCGCCAGTTTCGATAGGAGTGGTTACTTTTTCTTTTAACGCCGACAGCTTCTGGCCAAGAGTAGTTTTAGGAGCAGTTTCAACGACGGCGGAAGCCTGGGGCGCCGAAGAATCAGCAGCTGCGGCATCTAACGAAGGAGCCGCAGACGAAGGGCCAGACGCAGTATTAGAAGATGTGGAAGAGGCGGACGCGGATTGTGAATCAATCGACGAAGACTGTGAATTTTTATTAAACAAACTTTTCACTTTATCTACGGCTTTAGTCGGAGTATCTTTTCCGAAACTATAACCTTTTTCCCACGCCGCGGAACCTTTTCCGCCCGTTTCGATAGGAGTGGTCACTTTTTCTTTTAACGCTGATAACTTCTGACCGAGAGTGGTTTTCGGGGCAGTCTCAACGGCGGCGTCTAACGAAGGCGCCGAAGCAGACTGACCGGATGCTGTTTTTGTAGAAGAAGGCATCGAAGAAGCAGACGACGCAGGAGCCGAATCTGATACCGGCTGTGAAACCGTCGAAGAAACCGAAGACTCCGCTGCGGTCGAACCGCCTTTTGTAAATACGCCTTTTACTTTATCTACAACGTTAGCCGGAGTATCTTTACCGAAACTATAACCTTTTTCCCACGCCGTAGAACCTTTTCCGCCCGTTTCGATAGGAGTGGTTATTTTTTCTTTTAACGCCGATAATTTCTGGCCAAGCGCAGCCTTCGGCGCCGTAGCTTCAACGGCGGAAGGGACCTGAACGGCCTTAGAAACAGACGCTGACGCATCTAACGAAGAAACATCGGCCGCCGGAGATGAAACTGCTTTCGTCGAAGATGCCGGCGCCGCCGAAACTGAACCGGAAGCCGGCTGTGAAACAGCCGATGATGAAGCCGTAGCGTCCGATACAGAAGAATCGCCTTTTGTAAAAATACCTTTCACCTTATTTACAACATTAGTTGGAGTATCTTTACCAAAATTATAACCTTTTTCCCACGCCGAAGAACTTTTTCCGCCCGTTTCGATAGGAGTGGTTATTTTTTCTTTTAACGCCGATAATTTCTGGCCAAGAGTAGTCTTCGGCGCTTCCGAAACGGAAGAACCGGTCACAGACGCATCAGCCTGCGGCTGAACATTTAAAGCGGAAGCTGGAACGGAAGAAACAGGAACCGCCGCATCGGCATCTAAAACGGCCGATTTAACCGCGGCAGCCGTTTCAAGAACTGGAGCGCTGACTTTAACGGCTTCAAATGTTCCTTCGTTATCTTTAACGGTAACTTTTAACTGACCGCCGCTTAATTTATCTATTTTCGCTTCACCCCATGAAAGAAGATGACCGAGCGAATCACGAAGCACGAAACGCTGCTTTCCATCGGCCCATTTTTCATAACCACCGGTTCCGGCGGCGTCAAACTCACCTTTTACAGTTTTAACTTTCCATATTCCTTCGGTAATTTTATTTAATATATTTTCTTGAGCGGCAGCCGTTCCTACGAAAGCAAAATTAGCGGAAAATATCGATATTAAAAACGCGAACAGAGTTATCATACAATTAATTTTTATAAAACTTCTCCGATGCATAAAACTTCCTCCTCATTATAATATTTAACCCTTTATCCTGTTATCACCGCCTTAAATCAATAAAATACATTCAATCGAAAAACATCGATATCGGCATGTCAAAATTTATGATTAAAATACAAAAATATACAAATTCGGTAATTATCAAATCAATTATACAAAAAATAAATTAAGCTGTCAAGAAAACGAAACATAAAATATTTTGACATTTTTTTGATAATAGTGTAATATACTTATATTTTTCAAAAATAAAAAGAGGTAGAGATAATGCCCATAGTTCCACGTTTATATTTAAAATTCATAAAATACGGGATAAAATTTAAAAAAAACGATATTTATTCAAACCCGCAGTGTAAAATATTATTTTTTTTATTCATGACGTTTTTTTTTATTACATTTTTTATTTCCGCGCTTTACGCCGCCGAAGTTTCCCGAAAGGCCGTATTCGTGCCGCAATGGCTTCCGCAATCGCAATTCGCGGGTTATTACATGGCTTACGAAATCGGCATTTATAAAAAATATGGAATCGACCTTAAAATATTAGACAGCCAGTTAGACGCGCCAGCCTCTAAAAAACTCGCCGAAAAAAAGGTAGATTTTGTTACCATGCCGCTTTCAGAAGCTATCGAAAAACGCTCAAAAGGCCTTGAATTGATAAATATCTGTCAAACTTCTCAGCGCTCGGCGCTCGTTATAATAGCCAAGAAAAAAAACGGTATAAATACTATTAAAGACCTTAACGGAAAAAAAGTCGGTTACTGGAAACACGACCCTCGCGCTCCTCTTCTCGAATTCTTAAAACGTCATGAACTAAACATGCAAATTATACCGCTCACATCGACGGTCAATCTCTTTTTACTCGACGGCGCTGACGCTCTTGTAACGATGTGGTATAACGAATACTATAAAATACTGAGCTCCGGCATCGACGAAGAAGAATTATCATCGTTTTTATTTTTTGAAAACAATTTAAATTTGCCTGAAGACGGAATTTATTGTCTGGAAGAAACTTATAAGCGCGATCCCGAACTATGCAAAAATTTTGTAAAAGCATCGCTCGAAGGCTGGATATACGCATTCGCGCATGAAGAACAGGCGGTGGAAATAGTTATTAAATACATGAACCGGGCTTATATAACGGCGAATAAGCCTCATCAACGCTGGATGCTTTCACGCATGTGCGATATTATCGCCCCGGCCGGCTTAAAAAGACCGATAGGCGAACTCGATGAAAACGACTATAATCGAGTAGCCTCTATTTTATTGGAACATAAAATTATAGATACAATACCAGTTTTTAAAACTTTTTTCATTAATCAGGTGACAATAGATGTTAAAAAATAAAAAAATAGCGTTTCAATTAAGTTTTTTCATATTAACATTTACCATTTTTATTTTTATAACTATATTCGCTTACGATTATAACGTATCTAAAACCGTGCTTTTAAAAAATGTAGAAATAAGCGCTAAAAATATGACCTACTCCGCGGCGAATAGAATAGAAGGCGTATTAAAATCAGTACAAAAAATACCTTATAACTTTGCTTTAATGCTTGAAAATTCAACCTATAATGAAGAAGAGCTTAAATCCATGCTTTCTTCACTTGTAGCAGGAAATCCGGAAATATACGGAAGCTGCGTCGCATTTGAACCGAACGCATTCGATCCCGCTTCGAAATATTATGCTTTTTATGCCTGCAAAAATAATAGCGGCGAAATATCTCTAAATAAAATAGGCAGTGAAACGTATGATTACTTTTTTATGGACTGGTACCAAATTCCCGGCCTTTTAAAACGTTCCGTATGGAGCGAGCCTTATTACGATTCCGGCGCGGGTAACGCCGTAATGTCAACTTATTCGGCGCCTTTTTATACCATCGAAAACGGAAATAAAAAACTAAGAGGAATCGTTACTATAGATATGTCGCTCGAATGGCTCGAAAATATTATGGCGTCAATTAAAATATTCGACAATGGATACGGATTTCTTATTTCACAATTTGGAAATATAATAACTCATCCTGAAAAAAAATGGATAATGAACGAAAGCATATTTACGCTCGCCGATGAAAATAAAGATCTTTATTTAAGACAGCTCGGCCGCCGTATGATAAAAGGCGAAACAGGATTTTACCCGCTGTCGAACCCGCTTTTTAATGACGACTGCTGGGTTTATTTCGTGCCGCTCAAATCCTCGAACTGGTCAATAGCCGTTGTAATCCCCTCAGACGAACTTTTCAGCGATTTAAACACCCTGATGAATATTATAATAGCATTTTCGATATCGGGTATCTTCATACTTTTCTTCGTTATCACTTACATTTCAAATAAAGTTACAAGACCTCTCGAAGAACTTGCAACAGTAACTAAAATAATCGGGGCCGGAAATTTTGACGTAAAACTGCCTGAAATTAAATCAGACGATGAAGTAGGGATTTTAAATAATTCATTCATCCAGATGCAAAAAGCCTTAAAAGAATATATTTTAAATTTCGAATTAACGACAAAGGCGAAAGAAAAAATACAGAGCGAACTAAAAATAGCGCGCGATATACAGATGGGCATAATCCCGAAAATGTTTCCGCCTTTTCCCGATCAACCCGATATAAACATTTACGCTATATTACAGCCCGCTAAAGAAGTCGGCGGCGACCTGTACGATTTTTTCTTTCCGGACGGCGATACGATATGTTTCGCTATCGGCGACGTTTCAGATAAAGGAGTTCCAGCCTCGCTTTTTATGGCTATAACGCGCACGCTGCTTCGAGCTAAAACGAACCGCGACCTAAAACCGGGAGAAATTTTAAGAGCCATGAACGAAGCGCTCTGTCAGGATAACGAAAGCGCAATGTTCGTAACTTTCTTTCTCGGAATACTGAACCTTAAAACCGGCGAGCTTTTATACGCT
>CAYQWL010000181.1:0-6297 GCA_964421195.1 uncultured bacterium
TCTGCAGGCACCGCATGGCGAAACCGCATTTTTAGACGAAGCATATAATATAAGAGCTTTAAATTTTTTATTTCCGTCGGATATAGCTTTATAAATCGCGATTCTTTCGGCGCAACAGGTGAGGCCGTACGATGCATTTTCGACATTGCATCCAGTATAAGCCGAAATTTGAACATTTTCAGGTGAATCAGATTCTAAAACCAGAACCGCGCCGACTTTAAACTTTGAGTATGGCACATAAGCATTTTCAGCGGCTTTTTTAGCATTTTTAAAAAGAAGCGCTAATGTTTCAGCGCTAAAATCCATATCGCCCCGCGCCGCCTGTTCGCGTTTATCTTCCTTAATGCTCTGAGCCGCCGGCGGCAAATTTTGTTTAACTATATTATGCTCTTTTAACTTATTTTTATCTTTATCGGTTGTCATTACGGCCTTTCCAGAATCAGCGCCTGATTTAGATTTAACCGGCTGCTGTTTTAAATTTGAATGAATGTTTTTAGGTTGCGGCGGCTGCCGTTTTAATTCAGATTTAGAGTTAAGCGGACTTAAAGAAGGTTTGGCCGTATTCGGCAAACGGTTTTCAACCGCCGCAACGGCCGGATGTGATTTAACGGTCTTAAAAACAGAAGGTTTTTCAGACTGTTTCACTGGATTTTTAAACGATTTAACCGTATGCGGCTGTTTAACTTCGGATTGAATATTATCTTTAGCAACGGGCTTATTTTTAGGCGCCGGCTTCGAAGAAACATTCTTAGCCGGAGGAACCGAAGAAACTTTTTTTATCTGCGCACCCGTTTTCACTTCAGGCTTCGAATTTTTTTTAAAATTCGATTCCTGCTTTAAAACCGGCTGCACTGTTTTTTTTATTCCGGACACCGGCATTTTTTTATTTTTAGACGAGCTCATTAATTACGCCACCGCCTTTTCCTCGTAAGTCTTCCATATAACTATAATAGGCGCGACTATGAAAAGCGAAGAATAACAACCAACTATCATGCCGCAAATCATGGTAATCGCAAAACCGCCAAGAACTTCGCCGCCAAAAAAATAAATAGCGATCAACGGAAGCAGCGTGGTTAAAACGGTAATTATAGTTCTTGAAAAAACCTGACCAAGACTTTCATTTACCATATCGTAATAACTGGCTTTTCTCATTATTTTATAATTCTCACGAATACGATCGCATATAATGATAGTATCATTAATGGAATAACCAACTACGGTGAGCATAACCGCGAGCTGTGACATATCGAATTCGATACCGGCAAACATTACGACGCCAAGAACGATCACGACATCGTGAAAAAGAGCTATAATAGCCGGAACTGCAAATTTAAATTCAAAAGTATAAGTTACATAAAGCAAAATTCCAATAAGCGCAAGCGCAACGGCAAAAATCGCCTGAGTACGAAGCTCAGATCCAACCGCCGGGCCGACCGAAGTTTCACGCAGAGTATCTTCTATCTTAAGATTTGTATCGATTTTAGCAAGACCGGCATCAAATTTTTCACGCATTTCTCTGAGCGATTTTACTTCTTTACCGGTACTTTTATCTTTATAAGCCTCATTAGCAAGAAATTCGGTTTTTATTATTTTTTCGCGTGACTCACCTCTTAATATGATATTTTCAGCATTGCCGGCATCGCCGGTATAGGTAGATTGAACCACGCTCGACGAAAGACCGCATTCGTCTTTAAGTATCTGACGTATCTTATCATCGGAAACCGGTTTATTAAATTTAAAATGCAATTCCGTGCCGCCTTTGAAATCGACTCCATATTTCAAGGTATATGCCGGCGTAAAATAAAATACGATAGTTAAAACGAACAAAATTGCTGAAATCATGTATCCTGTGTATCTTTGTGATAAAAAATCAAACTTTCTCACTTACTATCACCCTTTTTAATAAATAAATTAATTAATAATCAAAAACTAACGCTTACTTAAATACTGATGGTTTTTACTTTTCTGCCGGTAAGCAATAAATCGAGCACTACTTTAACGACGAATATAGCCGTAAACATGGATATTATAATACCGGAAGAAAGAGTAACCGCGAAGCCTTTGATCGGACCGGTGCCATAATAATAAAGCGCGAGCGTCGATATCAAGGTGGTTAAGTTCGAATCCCAGATAGCTGAAAACGCCCTATCGAAACCGGATTCAATAGCGGCCCTGACGGTTTTGCCGGCGCGAAGTTCTTCTTTAATTCGTTCATAAATAAGAACATTGGCATCGACAGCCACACCGAGAGTAAGAGCGATACCGGCTATACCGGGCAGAGTGAGCGTACTATTCAATAACGCCATCACGGCGAATAAAAACACCACATTAAGCGTAAGCGCTAAAGAGGCGATCAAACCGCAGAACTTATAGTATATAACCATAAATACAAACACGAGCGCCGCGCCGAATAATGATGAAACTATGCCTTTATGAATAGAATCGCTTCCGAGCGAAGGGCCGACAAGCGTCGCGCTGGCTTTTTTAACTGGAGCGGGAAGAGAACCCGCCCTTAAAACTATAGAATATTTTTTAGCGATTTCGTCGCTAAAATTACCGGTTATCTGAGCGCGGCCGTTCGGAATTACTGACTGCACCTGAGGCGCCGTCTGAACTTTACCGTCAAGAACGATCGCTATACTCTGATGAAGGTATTTAGTTGTTATATCAGCAAATTTTTTAGCGCCTTCGTTATTAAATTCCATTGAAACGCATATTCTTTGAGTTTCATCAAAAGCGGGACGGGCATCAACTACATAATCGCCGGTAAGCAAAATGTTTTTATCAAGAACATAAAGCGGAACCGAATCGGAACGTGAGTCGTCTTTAACGCCCGGCATAATTTCTTCAGTCGCTTCATCTATTTTATCGTTAAACGATGAAGCTATTCTTTTCATGTGGCGGAACTGTAGCTGAGCGGTTGAACCGATAACATCGATAGCTTTCTGAATATCTTTTTCTCCGGGGAGCTGCACTCTTATGCGATTTTCACCCATCGTCGATATAAGCGGCTCTTTAACGCCGAACTGATCTATACGGTTTCTAATAATCTCAACCGCTTTAGCGGCCGCATCGGCAACCGACTGCTTCGCTTTTTCTTTATCTATGGTAAGGCGCCAGCTGTTACCGCTTTTAGCCAATAAAGCGGGCGCTGCCACTTCAAGCGATACATCGGCGCGTTTTAAATTTTCAGAAGAAGTTTCGGCGATAGTGATACTAAAAGCATTGCCATTATCTTCGCTTTTAAACGTAGCGCCGACTACATTGTTTTTTTCAAGCGACTGCTTGAGCTGTTCGAGCTTGTTGTTAAGCATGTTTTTAAATAATTCATCCGTATCTACTTCGTAAATTAAATCGATGCCGCCCCTTAAATCGAGGCCGAGGCTGATCTTTTTTTCGAGAGGATAGATACTCCACAGTGAAAAACAAACCAATAAGAAAATGAACATGACCTTAAACCTAATGTTCATTAAACAAAACTCCTTTACTTATAAATGTTGATTTTTTTCAACAAAATAAAATACTCATAACCCTATTTAATAATTTTCAGATTATGGTTCCAATATTTTAACATTATTTCATCCCCTTGTCAATTTTTTTTTCTTTTTATTTTTTTCAACATTAACTAATTGCCTGGTAATGATTTTATTTTCTTTGAAAGTGTAATGATAAAAAAATTCTGAACAAAAAAAGAATTTAAAAAAATAATTTACTTTTTAAAAAAATCATGTTAATATTTTTTATGTTATTATATTTTACCAGAGTTATGACAAAAATTATAACAAAGATCAAAAAACAAAGGAAGATGTAAAGTGGATTTTTTAAATTACGAAAACTATTTTAATAGATTTTGCGCCGCCGTTATTTTTTACGTCGGATTATTAATTATCGCGCTTACAGCGTTACCCGGCTCTATAATCCCGATACAGTTGCCCTTTTCGGTTACAATGTTAACCGGAACGCATCTTTCTTCAGAAGATTCACTTGCCGCATTTTACTATATTATAACTTTCGGCGCCATTTTAATTACCGCCATAGTGGTTTTATATCCGCGGCGAATTATTTCAGAAATCAATTTCTGGCTTTTAATAGCGATATTTTTAATTCTTCCGTTTGCATACTCACGCGATACCAAAGAAAATTTTCTTTTAGTCAAAGAAACCACGCTAAGGTTATTTTTAATATCGATGTTCGCTATTTTCATGTTCAGAAAACTTTCGACCGGCGGACTTTTAGAACCATTCAAGCAAGTTCCCTGGCATTTTTACGCATTCACCGCACTGGCGGCGGGCTCATTTTTATGGTCCGCATCGCCTTTTATGACATTCCACTATTCAATGATACTGGTATCTTACGTTATATTTTACATAGTAACTACGGACACGCTTAGAAAACCCTGGCAATTTTATTCGATTTCCGATATTTTAATAACCGCGGCGGCAATAGCTTCGATGTATGGCATTCTTCAATATTACAGAGTAGCCGGCACCAACCACAATTACGACCCATTATTCGGCGTGGGAGAGGTAATAGGCAACACCGACCGTAAAAGAGTATTTTCTTTTTTCGGCAATCCCGTGTTTCTCGGCGTTTATCTTGACGCCGCGCTTCCGATAGCTTTTGCCATGTTCTTCTCTTCGTTTGCCGCCGGCGCCCGCTGGGCTCATAAATACGAAAAACTTATACTTCGCTCACAGATAATCCTTCTTTCATTCGCCATAATTTATTGCGCGGTTTTCATGGGACTCGCTAATTCTTCAGTCGATTCCCTTATTAACGCATCAAAAATGCCGGGCGGCCCGGCCGTTACCGATTCAAAAGTGTCAGATCTCATAACTTCGGCCGGCTCGACTTCTTTTATCGTCGCACCCGCCGTATTTTTCTGCATGCTTTTCGGAGCCTTCATGCTTTATCAAATAACTCCTTACTGGCAGGAGCATGAAAAGCAAATATACCGCATGGCTAACGGATTATTTTCATTTCTCGCCATATTCGTCTGCATATTCGTCACCTTTACGCGAACTGCATGGATCGCAACCGCGGCCTCGCTTTTTTTCTTCGCAATATATCTGTTATTTTACGCGCACGATTTAATATACGCCTATCGTAAATGGATACTTTCATTCACTATAGTTTTCATAATAGCCACAATCTTTCTCACCGTAATATATTTCAAGCCCAACCAGTTAAATACCGGCACCGAATCTATCGCCGGCCGCTTCACGTCTTCGTTCACGGTTCTTCAAAGATTAATGCTCTACGACATAACTTTTAACATAATTAAGTTAAATCCCATATTCGGCCAGGGATTCGGAACTTATGGCAAATTTTATCCTGAACATCAGGCAAAATTTTATAAAGGCGAATTTCGAATGCTTATAAACGGCATTAACTCATTTTTTAAATTAAGCGCGCCGAATAAATCTATTAATTTCGCCGTCTGGTGCTTTGAAAAAGTTACCACATCGAGATTTTTTCAATTTTTAATGATGCTTTACTTTGTAATATTCATAATGGGCGGCATGTTACTTATAATATACCATAAAGTACTCCTGTCAAAAGCGGCCTCGAAATTTAAAACCGCACTGAGCGCTTATTTAGCGCTTATTATAGTTCCGATTATCTTTATATTTCTAAAATTTTTAAGCGCTAAAAAATCATATCTTTCTATCGATGAAAATATTATGTCGATCAATCCAAAGGATTATTACTGGCTTTCCGCCGGATTTTCGCATGTCCATAATGAATACCTTCAGGTATGGTCTGATATTGGAATTTTCGCTTTAATAATTTTTCTTTACGCATTTTATGATTATTTTTATAAAGGAAGCAAACTTTTAAAAGGGCTTTATAATTCACCGGACCGCGTTTTAATAATAGGTTATTTATGCGCCGTCGTCGCCATGCTCGTCGAATCGCTCGCCAACTTTCCATTTCAGCGTATAATGCCTATTCTGGTAGCCTGCGTCGGTTTTGCAATGATATTTAACGGACGGCGCGTATTCGGCGGACAGCTTGAAACTCTTAACAGCCAGAAACTGCAATCATTAAAAACCGATTCCGCAGTCGCGGCGGCGGGCAACAACGATATTACATCTTATCAAACCCGTAATTACAGCTACGGCGCCGGTGAAGCGATAAACGACTCGCCGCTTTATGACGATCATATCAAAGCCGCCTCACTGCCGCGTGAAACGCGCTTTCATATCAACCAGAACATTCCTTTTTACGCCGTAATATCACTTTCTATTTTATTATTAAATTTACTGTCTTTTTTTGCTGATATTTTCTCGCTAG
>CAYQWL010000181.1:6307-7743 GCA_964421195.1 uncultured bacterium
AATTATCTTCCGGCCCGTTATGTACTTGGCAACGTCGATCTCAAATCAGGGCATACTTTTATATCACAGGCGCAAATGGTGCGCCGCGAAGAAGATAAATTCCGGCTGATAATAAAGGAAGGGCTGCGTTATTTAGAACGGTCGGTGCAGCGGGTGCCTTATAATTCCGAAGCCATATTCTGGTGGGGCGATACTTTAAAGCTGCTCGGCCATTACGATGATGCAATTGTAAAATTCAACGAAGCGCTTCAATTCACGAGCACAAAGCATGTTTTTTATTCACGCGGAATAGCTTTTTTCGAAAAATTTAAACAGGAAGGCAAACCTGAATTTTTACAACAGGCCATAAGCGATTGGAAACGCGCGGTCGAAATCAATCCAAATTTTCCGCAGCCTCTCTTTCATCTTGGCTACCAGGAGTTCCATAGCGGCAATTTCAAAAAAGCCGTCGAATATTTTAAAGAATCGATAAAATGGGATCACGGCGAAGCGCTTGCTCCAGAAGCTTATAAATTTGCGGGCATTTCAGCATATTATTTAAAAGACGATACCGATGCCATACATCTGCTCGGCGAAGCGAAAAAAAGAGATGCGCACGGCGTAGCTAAATATCTCGGCGGAATGCTTTTATTAAAACGCCAGTATAAAGAAGCGCTTGCCTGTCTCGAAGACGCGGCCCGCGAAAATCCTGGTGACAGAGAAGTTTATAACAGCCTTCTTACCGCATGCCGCCGGCTCGGCATGTTCGAACGCGCTTTAGAAATAATCGCTTTAAATAACCCTTCTAAAGACGCCGCCGTCTATTTTTATGAAGTCGGAAGAATTTATGCCGCAATGAAAAATTACGACCGCGCGCTTATCGAATTAGGGCATGGACTCGAAAAATATCCAAACGACATTAAAATCAATGAAGAAATAGGCCGGATTTACTTTGACGATAAGAAAAACTATAAGGTAGCCGCTACATTTTTTGAAAAATTAACTAAATTAGAACCCGACAATCTACGCACGGTTTATAATCTTGGAGCATGCAAATTCCGCACAGGCGAGCATGAAAAAGCCCTTGAAATATGGAATGAAGTTAAAAAACGCGATCCCGGCTTTCCGAACATAGACAATTATATTAAAAGCGCGGCCGCAAAAAGCTCCAGCGCCGATATTAAAACTACCGTAATAGCCCCTGATGATATGACGCATGAAATCAAAACGGATAATAAAATGCCGTTAAAAACAAATAGCGGCGGCGTCAATTCATCTGGAACTATAGAAAATAAAACAGATTCAAAATCATTTTTTAATTATCAATAATAATTTGAAACAATCAGTTAAGTAAAATAATCGTTATAACAAAAAAATATTCGCCTCATTATTCTTTCGCCTTTAAGGCAAAAAGTTCACGAGGCGAATATTTTTATCATTTTTTTATTTTATTCTAA
>CAYQWL010000182.1:0-214 GCA_964421195.1 uncultured bacterium
GATAAGATCGAGCGTGGCGATTGCGCTGTCAGACCTTATTAAATCGGTTGAATCGCTCGAATCTGCTAAAAAATCAGTTGACGCCTATGAAAAAAGCGTCAGGAACGAGTCTCAAAAATACGCTAAAAGAAACAGCTCGTCGATAGATTTAATAAGCCTTCAAGACAGGCTTATTATAGCAAAAGCCAATCTGGTGGACGCGGCGGGCGCATGC
>CAYQWL010000182.1:243-7730 GCA_964421195.1 uncultured bacterium
TTAGGATTGATTAACAGTTCATATTTTACTGATAATTCGATCACTTTTTCAGAACTTACCAATTTTGACGATATTAAGTAAAAGTTTATATTTATATTATGAATTTATAAACCTGAAAGAGTCGGTTTAACATTCATTTTAATAAATTTAGGAAGATAATGGTGTTATATTGAAAAAAACTCCCGTTTTGAACGGAGATGTTTTACTTTTATACGTTAACCGCCTTGGCACGGGAAATCTCTATCAAAATACCGAACCGCTCGGGTTAAAAGCCCTGGCGGCCTTTATTGAAGAAAAGGGATATTCTTCCTATGTTTTTTCCGGCCCGGTCAATGAAGCGGTAAAGATACTTTCGCGCGCCGGTAATAAAAAACCGTTCGACGCCGTCGGGCTTTACTGTGATTTTGAAACGGTTTCTTCAGTCGAGAGTTTCTCCCGTTTTGTAAAGGAAAATACCTCAGCCAGAGTATTTATCGGCGGCCCTCAGGCCGTCGCGCTCGGCGAAGATTTTTTGAAATCGTCCCGCTGCGACGCCGTCGTTCGCGGTGAAGGCGAATATCCGCTTTTAGAGCTTCTTGAATTTTTCCTGCGCGGCCGCGGTAAACTTGAAGATATTGCCGGAGCGAGTTATTTTGACCGTGACGGTAATTTTATAAAAATACCGCCGCGCCCGCCTATCGATAAACTCGATCTTCTGCCGTTAAGAAAAAGCGGTATCGACGGGTTATTTCATAAAAACTCCAGAAATTTTTCAATTCTTACCGGAAGAGGATGCCCTTTCAGATGCGCTTTTTGCTATGAAGGAAGCGTTTCCGGCGGCGTCCGGCTTCGCAGCGTGGAAAACTCTCTCGTCGAAATCAAACAGGAACTCGAATATAATCCGCTGATAAGATACATATGGTTCGCCGACGATACATTTACGCTCAATCCCGCCCGCATGGAAGCGTTCAGTAAGGGCCTGTCAAAATTGAGAAAAGACTACGATTTCGTCTGGTTTTGCGAATGCCATCCACGAACAATAATAAAATGGCCCGATACTCTTTCAATGATGATAGAAGCCGGATTGGTCAGAATGCAGATAGGCATGGAATCCGGCGATGCCGGCATTATCGATTTATATAATAAACAGACGGCTTTAGAAGACATAGAAGCGCTGACGCGGCTCGCTTATAAAATAGGCCTGCCGCAGCTTACCGGCAATATGATAATCGGCGGCGCGGCCGAATCAAAAACAACATTTAACCGCACCGCCGCTTTCGCAAAAAAACTCATAGATATAGGTCCCGGAATGACCGATATAACTTCGACTTTTTATATTCCACTTCCAGAGACCGCCATAACAAAAGAACCAAAAAAATACGGCCTGAAAATTTTAGATCCTGCTTCAATCACTTCTATAGGCGATATGGCAGTCGTCGAAACTAAAAAATTATCGCGCGACCAGATAGTCACAATGAGACGCGATTTTACCAGAAAGATACTGCAGAAAATGATCAACACCTATAAAAACGGATTAATACCGGTTAAAAGAATAATAAATGAATTTAAAATCAACATGAAGTACGGCCTTGAAAGCAACTGGTACAAAGTTGTGTTTTCAAACGATAGATTCACCTATAATTTTTATAAAAAATTAGCGGAAAACCGCTTTATTTTTACCGGCGGCATGACGCATAAATCATTTATAAGGCTTTATCCACAATGCAGTATGGATATTTTTGAAATGATAGATATTACAGACGAATATCCTTTAATAGGCAAAAATGCGCTTTCGCCTTTAGAATACGATCTATTATCGCTCTGCCGCGGCGATTTAATGCTCGACGCCATAATAAATAAAACTTTCGATAAATATCGTAAAAATTACTCTTCTAAAGATGAATTTAGATCAATGGCATTAAATTTAATGAAAGCTTTTGAGCAAAATTTATGGATAGGCTATTCAATAGCGCCGTATAATAATATTATAGAATTAGAACACGCCAGTATGCCTTTTAATAGTAATAACGATATTAATTATAATAATCATATTAACGACGGCAATCGTTGTATAAATATAAAGCCTGATAAAGTCAAAATCAATGGACATAAACGTATAAAAACCGATGAATTAAAGATACTTTCAAAATCTGGCGCCGCAAGAGCCGTTATTGAAATGAGCGCCTGTGACGAACTGGAAAAATACCGTACCGTTATTGAAACCTTCCATGGGGCGGGCACTAATATAATAACAGGCAGAATAGCGCCGAAAACTTTTCACAGCTCAGCGGAATCAGTTATTAAAAATGCCTCTAATGCGCTCTTATTAATCGATATGTATCCCGGTATATTTGAAGCTTATTACGATGATACTTTTTTAAAAAATGATGAATTTAATGATCAAACTGGATGCGAAGAACATTTAATAGCCGCGCAGAAAATTAAATCGGATATTTTAAATAAAATGTCGAAACTATCGGCTTCTAAATTAATAAATTATGAATCAATATTATCTCATTTCAGCCTTTATGAAGATCACGGCATTACTTCAATTTACTATGATAAAATATTTTCGGCAGATCCTATAATTTATAATTATTTTACAATAATATCGCGAGGCGGCGCTCAAAGGCATATCGATAAAAATTACAACGAATCGCTATCACTGCGGCCGCAAAGAACCATGGCTATATGGATGGCCATAGATCTTGAAAAAGGATATCCGGCTTTCAGAAATTATGTGCTCTCACCTTTAGAGTACGAACTGCTTATTTACTGTACCGCCAAATCAACGCTCGATGAAATTTATAAAATACTTTATAAAAAATTTCAAAATTGTTTTAATGATATTAATGATTTAAAAAATGCCGTAAACCATATTCTCTCAGATTTTGAAAATAAATACTGGATATTGTTTTCTAAATTATAAAATTTGCGTTTAAACCGGTTGATTAATCATAAAAAATTAAACATATAAGTAAAATTATGATTAAATTTTAATAAAAAAATAATTAATAAATCAAAACATGATCTAAAAGTTAAAAAATTATGATTATTAATAAAGAAAAAAATAAAGCATTAAATATATTATTAGTTAATTTACACAGAGATTATTGCGGCTTTTTGAATGGCGGACTGACAATAGGGCTTAATCTTCTCGCCGTTTTTTTAAGAGAATGCGGCTATAATGTTGAAATTCGCATGGGCCTTGCCTGCACGGCGGACGAACTGATGAAACCGTTCGCAGACGGGAATATTCCTGAAAGTATAGGTTTTTATTGTGATTATGAAAATGTAACTCTCGTGCGCGGGCTTTCAGCGGATATCAAGAAAAAATACGAGATACCGGTTTTTATAGGCGGCCCGCAGGCTTTGGAACTCGGCGCCGGATTCATCGAAGCCGCCCGCTGCGACGCCGTCGTGCACGGCGAAGGAGAGTACGCCCTTCTTGAACTTCTCAATTCAAAATTCCGGGGCGGTAAAAAATTCAACGAGATAAACGGTATTTCTTTTATAAACGCCGAAAAAAGATTTATTAAAACGCCGGACAGGCCGCCCATAGAAGATCTCGATAAATTTCCACATCCGGATTTCCGCCTCGAAAAAGGCCATGAAACCTGGAACAGTTTTCCGGTGATGACCGGCAGAGGCTGCCCCTTTTCATGCGCCTTCTGCCACGAGGGCGCCGGCGTGAAAAAAGTCCGCTACAGAAGCGTTGAAAAAGTTCTCGATGAGATTAAAACTCATTTCACCCGCCATCCGCAGTGTAAATATTTATTTTTTATAGACGATACCTTTACTTTAAATCCGAAAAGGGTTGCCGGCTTTTGTAACGGTCTCACCGAATTACGGCGTGACTTTGATTTTGTATGGTTTTGCGAAGGCCACGTTCAAACCCTTGCGAGAGATCCTGAAATGCTCTACAGGATGTCAGAAGCGGGTCTGGCCAAACTCTTTATAGGCGTCGAATCGGGCTCGGATAAGGTGCTTTCATTATACCGCAAGCAGACGAACCGCGAGATGATAATTAAAGTAGTATCGGAATGTGAAAAAGCCAGAATAGCTCAGATTGCGGGAAATATAATACTCGGCGGTCCTATTGAAAGTCCGGCGACGATCGAAGAAAGTCTGAGCCTCGTAAAAGCGCTTTTAAGGGCGGCGCCGGGCAGGTTCGATACGGCCGGTTTTTACTTCATACCCTATCCGGGCACCGCCATAACGCTCAATCCCGAAAAATTTGGCATGAAAACTATTTACAGGCGCGAAAATCATTCGCTGGAAGATATGCCGCTTTCAGAAACGGAATCCATGAATTTCGAAGATCTTCTCGCCGCGCGGCTCGAATTTAACAGGGCGCTCCAGAAAGAAATGCGAAAAATGTACAGAGACGGCTGTGTGTCCCATGAAACTATAATTCAAAGCTACCGGCTCATGGTCTATTACGGCGTTTATTCGCGCTGGATAGCCCAGATTTATCCTCAAAACGCGGTTAAAAATAATTATTATACTCTCATAGCCGGAGGCTCGCTGAAACGATCCAATGAAATCGATCCCGGAGAGCTTCTTTCATGGCGGCCTCAGAGAACTTTTGAAATATGGAGCGGCGTTTCCTTCGATGAAGGCTATCCTTCCGCCGGCGGACGGGTTCTTTCGCCGCTCGAATATGAATTGCTTTTATTATGCTCGGCAAAGATAAAACTATCGGAAGTTATAGAACGGGCGTTTCAAAAATATGGCCGGCTCTTTGATTGCCGCGGCGAGTTTGACATAAAAACGGCCGCCATACTTGCTGAATTTGAAAATAACGGCTGGATGGCTTATTCGCGTTTTTAACTTATGGTAAAGCCGGAAACGCCCGGTTATAATTTTTTAATTAAGGATTGCATTAAATGACTATTGATATTTTACTCATAAATGCCCGTCAAGACGCGCTCGGAGAAGGTAACAGGGCTAAAAGTATAAACATAGGACTTGCCCTTTTAGCTTCTTTTGTAAAAAAGAACGGATATAGCGCCGATATTTTTCGCGGATTCACCTATCAGGCAACGGATCATGCCGAAACTATCATGCGTACTGAAGGTTTCCGCTGCGCCGGTTTTTACTGCGATGACGAAAATTATATTCACGTATCGCAGATAATTAAAAATTTTAAAAGTAAATGGAATGTGCCGGTTGTTGCAGGCGGTCCGCAATCGGCTTATCTCGGCCGTGAATTTTTGATGGAATCCGGCTGTGATATAATAATTATGGGTGAAGCCGAATATACGCTGTTAGAAGTACTTGCTTATTTTAAGGGGAGCGGAAACCCGCTTTCGCAAATAGCGGGAATAGCTTTTTTAGACGTTTCGAAAAATTTGGTAAAAACGCCGGACAGGCCGCCAATAGATGATCTTGACGCGCTTCCTTTTCCTGATTATCTTATGGAAAAAAACAGCCTCGAATGGTATGGATTTCCGATTATGTCCGGCCGCGGCTGTCCCTATCGCTGCGCCTTCTGCCATGAAGGAAATCTTAACGGCAAAATTCGCTTCAGGAGCGTTACAAACGTTATCGACGAGATTAAATATCATTTTGACCGCCATCCTCGCGCGAGGCATATATTTTTTTCTGACGATACTTTTACGGCCGACCCGCGAAGAGTGGAAGCTTTATCGAAAGAACTCGCCGCGTTGAGAAAGCAAAAAGACTTTATGTGGCACTGTATGGGCCATGTACGGCCGATAGATAAAAATCCTGAAATGCTCGAAGCAATGGTCGAAGCGGGACTCGCAAGGCTTTTTCTGGGTATCGAATCAGGAAACGACGAAATCCTTAGAAAATATGGAAAACGTTCAAACATAAAGATGATTGAATCCGTCATTACAAAAGCCGTCACGGCAGGCGTTCCTCAAATATCAGGCAATATAATTCTCGGCGGCTGTATGGCCGGCGAAAAAATAATAAAAGAAGATCTGGCTTTTTCTGAAAAACTTATGCGCATAGGGCCTGGAAAAGTAGAATTAAGCGGCAGTTTTTTGATGCCGTATCCCGGAACCGCTATCAGGCGTGATCCCGCCGCCTACGGTCTCAGCGTGCTTTTTAACCGTGAAAAACATGCCTTTACAGACATGCCGCTTACCGAAACAGAAAATATAAAATGGGAAAGGCTTACAAATGCCGGTTTAGATTTTAACATAAGCCTGTACTCGATTATGAAAAAAATGTATATAAACGGCGAAGTATCAGCTGACACTATTTTGCAAAATTATATACTTGGCGTTAAATACGGCCTCGGTTCGCTATGGCTTACCAGGATATTCGCCGCAAATTCCATTGACGACGCTTATTATAAAATGTTAGTTTCAAATATAATTTATACTTCAAAGGATATTAATGAAGACGAAATAAATTTATGTCATCCACAGAGAGTTTTTAAAATTTACGATACAGTTGAATATACCGGCGGCGACGCTTTTATTTCCGGAAGAAAATTATCTTCGTTCGAATATGAAATTCTGCTTTTGTGCAGCGGCAAAAATAAGCTTTCAAAAGTTTATACGGCTGCGCGCGAAAAATTTTTAAGCAGTTATAACGATGAGACTATTTTTTACCAGAACTTTAAAACGGCCCTCGAAAAAATGGAAAACCTTCACTGGATAGGTTATACTCGTTTTCAGGAGAATAAATAAATGAGCGATGCGCGCACTGTTCCGTATATAATACTAATTTACGCTCAGCGTATAGTTTATGGAAGAAAATTCGAGCACCTGGGCAATCTCGGAATTTCGTGTCTGGCGGCATATCTTGAAGATAAAGGTTTCCGCGCCCGCGCCTTCACCGGTATAACTACCGACGCGGCGGATATTTTCGACTCCGAATTTCAAAAAACTCCGGTATCGACCGCGGGATTTTACTGCGATTACGATAATCAGTCCTGCGTTGAAGAAATGGGCCGCTATTTTAAAAAGAAATACGGCGTGAAAATTATCGTCGGCGGCCCGCAGGCCATTAATCTCGGCGAAGAATTTATAAAAAATTCGGATTGTGATTTTATAGTCCGCGGCGACGGCGAAACCGCGCTATTGGAGTTAATGGAATATATCAATTTCGGCCGCGGCGAGATTGAAAAAATTAAAGGCCTGGTATATATCGACGACGGCGGAGCATTAAGGGTGAACGAGCCCCGCGAGACCGCCGAAACTATAGATTATTATCCGCTGCCATCGGCATCTTTTGAACTCGGAAACAGAAAAAAATATAACCTTTCGGTTATATCGGCGCGCGGCTGTCCGTTTCGCTGCGCTTTCTGTTATGAAGGCGGCAATACTAAAAAATTAAGGCTGCGCAGCGTCGAAAAAGTAATCGACGAGATAAGTCGCGGTCTCGATGAAAATCCCGACGCTAATTATGTATGGTTCGTCGATGATACTTTTACTCTTAATTATAATAGAACGCGCGAATTTTGCAAAGCGCTGTCCGAACTTCGAAAAAAGCGGCATTTTGTATGGTTTTGCGAAGGCCACGCCGCG
>CAYQWL010000183.1:0-7686 GCA_964421195.1 uncultured bacterium
GTGAATTTATACCGATAAACTTATGGTGATATTTTGGTTTCGCTCCATGTACTCTTAAAATTTTAAGCTTTTGCGCGTATTCGCCTTTATTAGTCGTTATTGCTCCGCCGTCGCCGTAACAGCCTAAATTTTTAGTGGGAAAAAATGAAAGGCATCCGATATCGCCGATAGCGGCCGTATATTTGTTTTCATACCGCGCTCCTATCGATTGCGCGCAATCTTCAATAATTATTATGCCGTGTTTTTTCGCTTCAGCTATTACAGGCGCCATATCCGCGGGCTGGCCATAAAGATGTACCATTATAATAGCCCTGGTTTTTGGTGTAATAGCCGTTATAATAGCTTCCGCGTCTATGTTGAAGGTGCGGCCGTCTATTTCCGCAAAAACCGGTCTGGCTTTTAATCTTGCAATGGCGCCCGCCGTAGCGAAAAAAGTGAACGGCGTGGTTATTACTTCGTCGTCTTCTTTTACGCCTGCCGCCATAAGAGCGAGTAAAAGCGCGTCGGAACCCGAAGCGCATGCTATTGCATGATTCGTTCCAAGGTAACGGGCGAGTTCCTGTTCGAAAGCCGATACGTTCGGGCCCATTATAAAATTACAGTTTTCGAGAGTTTGAGACAGAGCGGAATTTATTTCTTCTTTTATAGCATGATATTGTTTTTTTAAATTTATGAATGCGACTGGCATTTGTAGCTCCGTATATACTGAATTTTTTGCCGTGAAATATTTTTAAATATTACGTAAAAAATTTTTCTAACCGGCGTGTTTATTTATTAAAGACTGTATTTTTTGTAATGTTTCATATCTTGATTTAAGCCGTTCCGGTTTAATAAAACCCGAAAAACCTTGCTACGGCAGGACCTGCTCCTGACATATTCAGCGATACGGGCACCATTAAAACCGCCAGCAGGTTTAATCTGCGTGAATGCCACATATTTGGAACCAATCCAAGCGCCGTTGCTACCGTTAAAAGCACCAATCCCTGCCAGTGAGTAATTTGAATGGTCAATATTATTAAAAGCGCGCAGCCGATAGCCGAAAACCAGTTATAATTAATTTTTTCGACTAAATAAGCGCAGAGCTTTGAAAACAGTCCGATTAAAAGAAACGATACGGCGCCGGTAAGTGCAATTATGCCGGAAATTAAAAAGAATTGTTCGGGAGTTTCGGGTACGAAAAACAGGCTTATGTTAATGGCCGCGCCGCCGCGCCTCATAAAAACGCCAGGCATAAAAAATAACATGAGCGCGCCGACATAATAAATTACGCGCCCTACACCGCCGCCTATTAAAAATTGCCTTTCACCCGAAGTTACAGTGAGATGGCCGGTGCATAAAAGCGCCGGGCCTGGAGTCATGCCGGGCACTAAAGCGGCGAACAGGCCGGCTAAAAATCCAGATGCGCCGCCGCGCATAACATCATGCGGCGCGGATTCGACGGAGCTGCAAATATATTGCTGTGGCACATGCGTTCTGGTCATAAAAGTCATTATCTGAGATGGTATGGCAAAAAGCCCTACGAAAAGCGGCATCAGTGATTGAAAGGCATTTTCGACCGGAACGATGGTGCGGTAAAAAACGAACATGCCAAGGATGCCGGAAACTATAAAAGTGAAATATCCCATTAAAAGTTGTACCCAGCCGTCCCAGAATTTTTGCCATCCGGTTTTACCCACGCCGTGGTCTTTTGGCCATTCGGTCATGAGGATGAAAAACATTACCATGCCTACTATCCAGTAACCATGAGGCTGGACGATGCTTCGCGCCAGAGCGAAAAATGAAGGTATTAATGGAAACAGAAGCGTTATTATAAATATGGCAAGAAGGCTGCCGAGCGCGCCGAGCATTACGGCTTCATGCCCCCGGCCTTCTAAAAGAAAACGTTCGTGCGGAAGCATTATCGAACGAAAACTTTCGTCGTTCGGCTGGAAATATTGTGATGATACTGTAAAAAGCATTGAAAAACCAACTACCATTCCAAGCATGAAGCCGGTAAGAATAATAGGATGAAGTCCTGCGAATAAGTCTGCCGCGGTAAATGCGAGCAGCATCGTGAGCGCGATGACGTTATATATATGAAGCCCTGGAATAATCGATGCGAGCATTGCTATAAATACTCCGATAAGCGAAGCCGCTACTGAATATATCACTAACGATAGTTCCATAATTATTTATTCCTCCTGTTATTTCCGCCGTTTTTGTAATTTCGAGTTTTTAACGTTTAAATATGTAATAAAAATTATAATTTTATCGATGCGCTTTATCGTATGTATATTGATCGATAACACGTTATTTAATAATAGTTATTGCGTCAGCGTCTTCTTCGTTAATTTTTATTTCCCAGTAACCGCCGCGTTCATAAAAGATAAAAAGGCCGTTAATCGATATTTTTTGCCCCGCTTTATATTCGGCGGAATCAACGCCGAATACTACTATAGTATCGTTCGAAGCGCCGCCGGCCGCACCCGGTGTATCGGCCGGAACTGCGGAAGATGGTTCACATACTTCGATTATAAGTTTTCCACGTTTTGATTTTACGATCGCTTCTTTTATTTTTATTTTTTTATTTTTATAGTTGTCCGGTTTGTCTAAAAGCGATTTTATATCGGTTTCAACCGCTTTAATTTCAGGGGCTTTATCTATTACTTTGAGTAGTTCCGCCGTCCCGAGACTGAGAGTACGGTATCCTTTTCCGGCATAAAGAGTCGCTGACGCGTCGATTATGTCGCCTCTGGCCGGCATGAGCCCTTTTTCTTTAAGCTCTTTAGCGACTTCACCTTCGGCTTTGAGTTTTATTCGGTCTTCATAATCACCGCCGTCTTTTTTATTAACGTCTTCAAGTTCTAATTGTATGCTGGAACGTTTTTTATATTTATCTTTTGATTCATTTATATAACGAATTTTAGCGAGAACGCGTACATGTGAAAAATTCATCGATTCGTCAAGGGCGCGTATTGCCATGTATTGCGGCTTTAAACTTATGGATATAGCGAAGTAAATAAAGGCCGCTATAAAAAGAATTATAGTGGAATAGTTCATGGCTTTTACGCTTATTCTTTCACGCGGCGGTGTGAGCGTGCAACAATATGCGCAGCGTTTTTTAAATTCTGGATTCGGCCGTCCGCAGCTCGGACATTTATCAGGAATTGCAAGATCCCCGGCGTTTTTTTCGTCTATTTGCATGATATCCGTTTCATCTCGATTTATCAGTTCGCTCAATTTGATCCTCCAGTGATGTTTTACATGGCCCGTTATTATATCCGGTTATATTTAATTCAGATAATAATTATCACGGCCGGCGATTAATAATTAATCATTAACCGCTGACGATTACTAACGATTAATGACTATAAATTGTCTTTTTTAACCGTTTCTTCGGTTGTTTTAATAATATTTTTAGAAGCGGGTGGAATTATAACGAAATATTCATCGTCTTTTTTTCCGCGTTGTGCGAGCGCGCCTGTTAGTGTTATAAAATCGCCTTCGTGTGGGGCGTTTTGCCATTCGTCAGCGGAATTTTTAATTGTTTTTTCCGCCTGAAGCATGGAAAAAGGCATTATGGCGGTTATTGAATTTTCATCGGTAGAGGCGGAATTTAAATTAATCTCGAATTCATATCTTGAATTTTCGACGGAAGTTACCCGCCCTGATAATTTAATTATATCGCCATGTTTGAATTTGCCGCCCGTATTTTCAACGATAGTTTTTATCGGCGTCGCTTTTTCAGGTATGTTTCGTTCTATTTTAATGCCTTTTTCTGAACCGAGAATTAAAAATCCGCCTTTGCCTTTATATTGAAAACTTGCCGTCATTTTAATTTTATCGCCGAAGGCGGGAAGTTTTCCGGATTCTGCGAGTTCGCGCGAAGCGTCGTCGTAACAGCGTACGAGCATAAGCGCGGTTCCATCGTCTATCTCGAATTCAATCGAGCCGCCCCCGTCTTCGCCTTTATCGGCGGCCGGATAATATCTGAGCGGCGCGTTAACGACTGCATTGGTGGTGATCTGGGCAAAATTACTGCGTTTAGTGAGTGAATCAAGTTTTACTTCGGGATTGCCGTAATGTAAACCGATATAATGCAATACGAAAAGGCCGAGTACGGATATTATGGGCGTTAAATATTTTACAAGGCGGATCGTAAGCCTTTTTGGATTGAATTTACGGCAGAAAGGGCACAACTCAAGCGCTCCGACGTAGCGTCCACAGCTTTTACAGTGCGTTTCTTCGTAATTCTGACTCATAACGATTTTTTCGACTTCAGGTTTCAGCTTGATAACATACCACCTCTTTTTGTTTACTATATTTAAAATTTTATTTATCTAAGTATTAATTTTTAATTGTTAATAGTTAGCTGGTTATAATTTAATTATGGCGTTATCTTTTTAATCTTATTTTAGGACGCAAATCCTGATTGGGTGCGCTGCTGATATCGTTTGCCTGCTCCATAAGGCTTTTATGAGCGCTGCCTTCGATATCACGAAATTTAACGAATCCTTCGTTCATTAATTTTTTTAACAGCGTTTCGATACGGCTGAAACGGTAAGCGTTGGTGCTTTCTTTATAACCGAGTTCGAAAAACCTGTTTTCTTCAATAAAAAAGAAGTATTGAACGCATGGCGACTTGCCTTCCGGCGCATCGCGGTTTTTGTCGAGATGAAGGCTTAATATATCGATTTTAGGCAAATGAATTGAATCTTTATTCATCGATTCAGCTAAATGCGCCATTTGATTATATAATTCTTTTGAATCGCCCCAATCTTTACTGAGTATCATCGCGCAGTCGAGATCGTATTCGATATCTCCCGAACCTTTGCAATGATACAATCCTGGCCGTTCATCATCGTTTTCAGTTATTTCGATCATACATCCTTCTTTGTTTAAGGATGATATTATTATAATTGGGCAATTAAGTTCTATAGTAAGGCGTTTAAGATCGGTCGATATCTCTTCGACCCTGAATTTTTCGGAATCGTAATTTTTAGCGATTGGCATTTTTTGAATGTAATCGCAGACTACCAGAACTTCGTCGGTCTGATGGTCCTGCATGGCGTTATATGCGTGGGCTTTTATTCTATCGACGGTATCTTCTTTCGTGCCTTCGATAACATAAAGGTAATCCATATATTGTTCCATTTTAACCCAGCCCTGAGCAAATTTCATATCATTTTCAGGTATTCCTTTAATGCGCCGGCGCTGAAGAGTATCTGGATTGATTCTGGTTTCTTTTGCAAGAAGCCTGTAGGTAAGGTTTTTTTTCGTCTGTTCCCAGGTAAAGAAAAGCACGGGTTTTTTACTGTTAGCGGCCACCATCGTAGCTAATTCGAGAGTGAAGTTAGTTTTGCCGCGGCGCGGCGCGCCGGCTATGCCGTATAAAAACCCGCGCCTGAGCCCTGAAACTGCGCTGTTAAGATCGTTGAAAGGTTTTAGCGAATATCCGAGACAGTCTTTTTCGCCTTCTAATTCGCGCTGGTTAATATCCTGCGCGATTTCAATCATTTGAGACTTTATAAGTTGTATCTCTTTTTTTGATTGCGCTCTCTGTATATCGCGTATTTCTTTGGTTATTTCACTCGAAAAATCGATAAAGCTCATTTTGCCTTCTTTATCGGCGCCTTTTAAAAAATTGTTTATGCGGTAGGTTATATCGCGTAATTGATTTTTGGAACTTTCTTCGCGTAATATTTTAAGATATGCCATTACCTGTGATAACTGGGGTACCCGTGACTTTGTGACCATATCAAAAAAACGTTTCATATTGTCATCGTAAAGTTTGTTTTGTTCAAGTTTATTCCTGATAATAATGGCGTCAACGACTTTTTCACGTCCCACGCCGGCATATACGTCCTGTATCATTCTGAAAATATGTTTTGAATAAACGTTATTGAGCATTTTTTCATTAAAGCCTTCATTCAGGACTTTTCCGAGCATATACTGATCGTTTATAAATCCGTTTAATATGGTTATTTCGATTTCTTCGTTGAGATTCGAAGAAATGGTTTGCTGCTGGACGTTTGATTGTTTTTCTGCCGCGGCGGAGGATGAGCTTTCCGCAGCCGCCGGAGGAACAGCCGCTTTTTTTTCATTGAGCGCGCGAAGCGGTTCCGTACGTGCATTCTGGAATATTGAAAAAGCGCATTTACCGCAGATGCCTGAAAAATTGCTTTCTGGTATTCCGGCGCCGCATTTTTTACAATTCATTTATAAACCTCCGCTGATCGTTTCGATCTTTTTAATGGCTTTATGTTTTTTATGGTTATTAATTATATCATAGCCGTTTTATAGATGATTATGGCAGGCCGCAAAACGGCCGGGTGTTATTTCTTTTAATTCAGGGCGTTTTTTGAGGCATATATCGGTTTTTGCGCCGCAACGCGGACTGAAGTAACAGTAATTGCCGGATGATTCGATGCAGTCTTTGCCGGCGATAGAAAGATCGGATACTTCTTTGTGCGTTAATTCGTTGCCGGCAAATTTTTTTAAAAAATTATCGCGTGATTTTTCGTCAAAAGTGAGGATTGAATCTTTTAATAACTTTGAGTAAGGATGATATTGCTTTTCAAAAAAAGCGGCGTTTTCGGCTAATTCCATCACGCGTCCCATATAGAGCACCATTATTTTATCGCTTATATGATTTATTACGGCGAGATTATGCGATATAAAAATATACGTCAGGCCTAATTCGTTTTGAAGCTCGCGCATTAAATTTAATACCTGCGCCTGTACTGAAACATCGAGCGCCGAAACGGGTTCGTCGGCTACTATAATTTCAGGATTAAGCGCAAGCGCGCGCGCTATTCCTATTCGCTGTTTCTGGCCGCCTGAAAATTCATGCGGGTAACGTTCCGCCATTTCAGATGAAATACCGACTTTTTCAAGCAGATTGTAAACCGATTCCCTGCGTTTTTTACGGTCGGTATATATATCGTGCACTATGAGCGGTTCTTCTACAATACGGTACGCCCGCCATCCGGGGTCAAGACTTAAATTAGGGTCCTGAAAGATCATCTGAAATTTTCGCCGGTATTTGAAAAGCGCTTTCGCGTTTTTAAGCTGAAAAAAATCTATTTTTTCCGCCGGCTCGCCTTTATTTTCCGTTATTTTTTCTTTAGTTTTTTCGGTTTTAATATTTTCTTGAGGAAAATACCATAAATTACCGGCGGCCGGTTCTATCAGCCGCATTATCGTTCTGCCGAGCGTGGATTTGCCGCAGCCTGATTCGCCCACTATTCCAAGTGTTTCGCCGCGCGATACGCTGAAGCTGACATCATCGACGGCTTTTTTATAGCCATATACCTTCTGTAATAACCCGCGGCGCATTGAAAAATATGTTTTTATTTTATCCGCCTGAAGTATAGTATTTTTCCCCGTATTGTAATCATTTATTTTATCATTCATTTTTAATTAAATATTTATTAAATACATTACCATTGTTTTTTCCGTTAATTGTTTACCGTTAATAAAATGTTATCGTCCGGGTTAAATTATAATTGACTGTTATCTTAAATTATTTCTTTAAAAATTTCAGGCCCGGGTGAAGGTATTACTATTGCGTTTACAAGAAGTCCTTTTTCGCCTATTATTTTAATAGCCGCATCTACGGCTTCGCGTACGTTAGAAACCCGTCCGGTCATTGTGCAATATGCCTTGCCGCCGAGAGCCATCGCAAGTCTTATTTCGATTAATTCA
>CAYQWL010000184.1:0-7684 GCA_964421195.1 uncultured bacterium
AAGGCGAAGTTATGCCATAAAATCTAAATATTGCTCCTGCAAATAATATTAATGATAATATTTTAAAAAATGTTTTATTATTCATGATAAAAATTTTTATAATAATCGGCCGTATATTTTATAGAATATTTTTCCTTACAGATATATCTTAATATAAATATTGATATAAAAGGCGGAGGCGGTGCAGGTTCATAGACTCCATATTTATCTATAAGAGCGTTTTCAAAATTGAACCAATGTTTAAGGCCGAAATGCGCGCTGTAATTTAAAGAAGACTTTACAACATGACGTTTAAATAAATCATAAGTTTTATAATAATTTCTATTAGAAAATATATTTTTAATCATTTCGATAAAATTTTTATTTAATTCTCCGAGATAAACTTTTTCAGCTTTATGAATAACATCAGAGTTAAAATAGTCATCAGGCTTATAACCATATTTATAAAGCGCCGCAAGCGCATGAGCAATACGATAAAAATAATAAGCGCTGAATTTTTCATTATATTTATAAAGAGCATCAGCATTCGCAGCTAATGAAGATATGATTTTTTGTGAAAATTTTTCATTTATAAGTATTTTTGAACAAAATAATTTACCTGATAAAAATTCATTGTTTTCTAAAGCTGATGCCATGAATTTATAAATACCAGTTTTAATATCACCTTCATTTATTAAAAAAGCGCCGTTAACAGCAGACATATAATTCTTAGCGCTGCATGAATCAAGAAGGTCATAAGTTTTTCTGGCCCTTAATTTATCGCCGCATTCGTCGAGACACGACGCGAGATTATTCAGTCCGAATATTTCATAAGGAAGTTTCGAGTTATAAAATACGGCTGCGTTCAAAGCTTCGTTATAACGGCCGAGTTTATAATAGGATGCGGAAAGAAAAAGATATGACGCCATGTTCGTATAATGTTGAACGCTTTTTTCATAACAAACCGCCGCTTCCGATGTGCGCGTCATGGCGCTATGTTCGAGTCCGGTTCGGAACCATACCCCCGATTCGAATATATTCCATTGCGCGTAAAGCTGAGATGTAATAAGCGCCGCCGCGCATGCTTTAAAAATAATATTCGTTTTTAACTCGTCCATAAGCTTTATCGGCGAAGCGATAAAAAAAATAGAGACGCATATAAAAAGAAAAGCCATATTTAAAAGCCATTGTATAAAAAAAACAATTTTATCGCCTGAAAGAACGATAAGTAATATATTGATAAACAATAAAAAAGATATTATAGAGCATATTCTCATATTTATTTTAGTAAACGAAAATTCGATAGGATCGGCGCCGCATGAGCTAACGGCCGCCGGCGCAATCACTAACCGCCCTGTTTTCATAGCGGCGCAACAAATTGCGATTATTATATATTCAAGAAAGATCAGGGCCGTCAAAAAAGTATGCGGCATTGAAAATCCCTGCATGTAAACCGCCGCAAGCGATACCGCGCCAGCCGCCGAGGCATGGGCCGTTATATCGCCGCTTATGTTCTCATGCTTAATTAACGTTTTATTTGCAGCCCCGGCTGCATATTTTATTGTTATAAAAATAGTTGCAATTATAGTAAAAAATGAAAAAATACTATAAAAAATTCCGGTTTCACACAACCTGTTTAATATTATATTATGGCAATCCGTAATACATAACTTAGAAACGCGATATTTAGTTATAAACATTGAAGAAAGCGCGGGGCCGACCCCAAAAAACGGTCTGTCAAAAAAAACTTTAATCGCGGCTTTATATATATTCAACCTTCCGTTTTCATCGTAAAGATCGAAATTTTCTTTTACAGTAAAAGATTTAGCGATTCGCGTAAAAGCGTCGGTCGCCGTGAGGCCGCCTATAATAAGAGCGGCCAGGAATATTATAGCAATAACGCCCGCGCGCAGTTTAAATTCATCAAAACGGCTGAAATAAAATAAGATAACCGATACGCAAATAAAAAGAGTTATTTGGGCGACGCGCGAACTCGTTAAAAATACGCTGATACAGCATAAAAAAAATAAAATAATAAAATTAGCTCTTTCATAACGGGCTTTTTTATCAGACGTAAAATATAAAAAAAGAGAAAGCGGAGCGACGCATATAACAAGCGTAGCGTAATAATAAGGATAAAACATCGTATAGCATATTCCGGAAAAAAACGCGCCGGCCGCGTATTTAAAATAAAAATAATATGCCATGGTTATTATGACGTATATTTCGATAAAGCAGGTAAAAATTTTTATAAAAAGACGAAGATCTTTACCGTTAAAAACACTGTAATAAATAGTTATAAATAATAAAGCCGCAGTAAGATATTTAGATAATTCGATATAACTTATTTCGATACAATATGATAATAAAACGATACAACCATATAAAATCAGATTAAAAAGATTCAACCTGAATATAAAAAGGCTTACAGAAGTATTAAAACGATGCTTGCCGAAATAAAAAAAAAGGCCGAAAATAAAAAGCAGGCAATATGAAAAATGAGCGGGGGCGGCTGAATAATCTTGAAGCCCCGCATTATTAAGCAGCAAAAGAAAATAAACGAGAGAAATATAAAAATATAATAATTCTTTATAATCGAGCATAGGTGAAAACTCTCAAAAAAATGTCTGATAATACAAAAGCACTGCCATAAAGACAGAGGCAGTGCTTTTGTATACCTTTTATAAGGAAGCCGGATTTCCTATGTGTTCGTAACGGTAGCGACGGTGCCGCCAACGGTGCCGAACAACGATTTAAGGGAGCCGCCCGTTGCGGTTAAAGCCGCAATAACGACTATAGCGATCAGACCGAGAATCAAGCCGTATTCAACCATACCCTGTCCGTCTTCATTCATGAAAAATTTCTTCATAATAGGCCTCCTTTCTTATTTAAGTTATTTATAGTACAACATTTTATTCAAGACTAAGTGTTGGTGTTAATGTTGCCCTGAAGATCTTTAAAAAACAAAGTATAAACATTAGAACCAAGCGATGTTATTACCATTAACGAAACTAAAGCTACCAGACCGAGAATCAAACCATATTCGACCATTCCCTGGGCCGCTTCGTCTTTTAAAAAAGAAACCGAATCCGTTTGAACCTTATTATTTATTATATTGCTTAACGTTTTTTTTTTCAGGTCCATAGAATTCTCCTTTATCCCACACGAACTTTAAATAAGCAATTGTCATGCCAAAAAATCCAAAAAAGAATAAAGCGTATTTACTAAGTTTTAAAAAAAAATGTATGAAATATATTACTCAAAAATGTATGTTTTTTAAAACAGTGTATGTTAGTACATGCAACAAATGTTTAAAAATATTTATTTTTAATTAATTTCGTTTTTTTCTATATAATAAGAACCAGCCTATAGGCGCTATCGCGCCGATTATAAAAACATAAAGATAACTTTGCGTAAGCGCGCCGGCAAAAAAGCCGGCCGCAATGCCGAACGGATAAAAACTGTTTTTCAACCCGTCTTTAAAATTTTTATTGGCCAATATATCAGTTTTATGATACTGATAAAATTTAGGAATAAAACGCGGCACTCTATCGTAATAATCTTTATATTCATTTCCGAGATATTTAAGCAGATTTCTTTCTTCGTAAAAACAAAAAAATAGTGAAGATATTATTTTAGCCGGAAACAAAATCGCGAGCGAATAAATATTTCCCGCAAGCGAAACAGCCGTCATGGATAATATATCTGAAAGGTATATAGGGTTTCGCACATAAGCGTAAGGACCGGCGATAATCATTTTTTTAGCCTGCACTTCTTTTTTCATCATAACTTCTGAACCAAGATAAGCGCATGCGGAAACCCTGAGCGCGCCGGCGAGGATATTTAAAAAAGCTATTATCAAAAATAACAGCGTCATCGCCTGCGGCTGAGTTATATTTAAAGATACTGCCAGTAATTCATATATCATATCGGTTTTAATAAGTAATGTCGAAAGTGTCATAAAGAAAATCATATAAGATATTTCGACTCTATATTCAAAATTTAGTTTTAATAGTTTTTCCAATTTCCTCCGCTCCTTTATAATAATTTTAGTTTATTATAAAAATACCATGAATTAACTTCAAAAAATATTTTAAATATATGACGTTTTTCCAAAAATTATCTTTTGTTACACGGGCTTACGGATTTAAGGATTTATATATTATTTATTATTATGGCGGATAATCAAGGCCGAGAGAGTGATTTTTTTTAAATCCGAGATTACCGCGAAGATAATAACCTAACGTCCCAATAATTCCAAGGCTGCTAAAATTAGCTATTCCTCTTTTTAATATTGATTTATATGAATAAAACTCGGAGCGGAGCCAGCTGGTTCCCTTAACAAGCTCTTCCACGCTCATTTTACGAGGACGAAAAACCACCTTTTTACAATCGTAATCATCCCAGTTATCGCTGATTAAACGGCCCTCCGATTTCATTCGTTCATATAATGCGGTGCCGGGCATTGGAGTAACCGCGGCAATCTGCATTAAATCAAGATTCAGTTTATAAAAAAAATCGTATGTTTTTTCAAAAACTTCAGGGCCGTCATCATCGAAGCCGAACATCATACCAGCTTCTACCACTATTCCAGATTCATGAAAAACATCTATCACTCTTTTATATTTATCAACGGCGTTATGGTTTTTATTCGACGCGGCAAGATTGAGAGACGAAATCGACTCAAAACCGACAAATACTCCTTTAGCGCCGGCTTCCGCCAGAAGTTTCATAAACCGCCGATCGCGGACGATATCGGTGGACGCCTGAAAAAGCCAGTGCTTGCCGTAATTTTTCACGGCGGCAAAAAAAGTACGGGCATAGGCGGGATCTGAATATATATTATCGTCAACCAGATTTATTATCGGATATCGCAGGTTTTTAAGCTCCGCGCATGCCTCCGCTATCGGACGTTTATAAACACGCCGGTTAAAAAAAGCATTGATCGAGCAGAAATCGCACGCCTTCGAACAGCCTCTCATTATCGAAAAAACATGACCGGCGGCATATCCTGGCCGTCCTTCGGCAAAACGGGCCGCGAAAGGCACGCCATGAAGCAATTCCACGGGCGCCACGTTATGATGGTATTTATATATTTTTTTAGAACTTTCAGGATTAATATTATAATCGTTTAAAAAATCGTTCCATAGCGCTTCGCCAAGGCCACATATCACGGTATCAAAATGATTTTTAGCTTCTACGGGAAGAAAAGTCGCGTGGCAGCCCCCTATTACCGTATGCGCGCCGCGTTTTTTAAATTCAGCCGCGATTTCGTAAGCGCGGTTAGCTAAAGCCGTCACCGCCGACACTCCAACAATATCATAACCCGCGTCAAAATTAATTATATCGATAGTCTCATCGATTATTTCAATTCGATAGCCGGCGGGCGTAACTCCCGCAATAGCAAGAGTTCCCAATTTAGGATATCTGAATATATCAGATCCCTTATATTGCCCGGGTATTTCGACCCGGTCTTTTTTAGTGGCAGGATTTACCAATAATATTTTTTTCACGAAATATCGCTCAAACCCTTTCTTTGTGCCCGTTAATTTTCAAACTGCCCGTCAGTTTTTTATTAACTAATTCAATATTAATTCAAACCGCTATCTTTTTTTTGAAAATTTTTCAAAACTTTCGTCTATATGCTTTCTCCAGTCGAATGTTTCAACATTCGCGGCCCCTTTTTCTTCTAAGTTTTTTTTATCACCGGACGTTTTTTTTGCGCCCGGCTTTACGTTTTTTTTATCACCGGTTTTATTTCCACTTTCATCGTCAGCATATTTTTTAGACTCAATTCGTTTTGCGCCGGCAAACATCTCGATAAATAGTGAAGCGTCATCATCGTTAATAATTGTTTTAGAATCAACTCCGGACTTTTTAAAGGCGGAAGATTTATCTTGCTTTATTTTTCTTTTTTTCTCATCAGCCGCTTTAGCTTCGGCTTCTTTTTTTGCCAGAACTTCCATTTCTTTCTGTTGAAGCATGACCGAAAATCGTTTTAATTTTTCGACGCTTTTTTCATCAAGATTATCTTCAAGAGTATTAACCGGGCCGTTTATTTTGCCGCCTTTTTGTTTTATAAAATGACATTCCGCCTGCATGCCATAAAGTTCTAATTGCTTTTCAAATTCAGAAACTTTAATAACCCTGGCCCCATGATTACGGCAGATATTTGCTACTTCGTTATCGGACGTTACTACCTCTATTATTTTAACGTTACGCTCGAACGTCATTTTTTCGATAACAAGATCCGCTATTTTTTTACCGGAAAATATCACGGACACGCGCTCGCCGAAATTCTGATTTCGCCCGCCCGGACTATATCCATCAAAAACGATTATAAAACGTCGGGAAACTTGATATGAAAAATTCTGAATCATGGAAATTAATTTAGAACAACTGGCCTGAAAACTTTGAGAAATCGAGTTCGCGCCGGCAATACCGGTAAATGAGCTCATTAAATTTATCGCATTACAACCGTCTATTATTACGACGGGCTTCACTATAGCCATTATTTACCCGCTTTCTTCGCGGCCGTACGCTTCTTCTTCGCGGACGGCTTTACCGCCGTTTTTTTCGCCGCCTTATCGACGGAAACCGGCGCGCATTTATTTATAGAATAAAAAGCGCATAACGATGAAATTACGCAATGGTCACAATCCGGCTTGCGCGCGATACATATATTGCGGCCGTGTAAAATTAAATAAAAAGTCAAAGATTTCCATAGCTTTTTTTCAAAAAGAATCATGAGATCGCTTTCAATTTTATCGACATCGTCATGCCGTGAAAAGCCGATACGATTTGAAAGCCTTTTAACGTGAGTGTCAATAACCACGCCTTCGGTTCTGTTAAAAGCTATCTGCGTTACGACATTAGCGGTTTTACGTCCAACGCCCGGAAGAGTAATAAGTTCAGCGACGCTTTGCGGAACTTTTGAATCAAATCTTTCGATAAGAGCAGCCGCGCATTTTTTAATACTTTTCGCTTTATTTTGAAAAAAACCGGTAGGTTTAATTATCGTCATAATATCATCAAGAGCTCCCGCCGCGAGCGTTCTCGCGTCCGGATAGGCCGCGAATAATTTCGGAGTAACCACATTAACCATTTTATCCGTACACTGCGCCGATAAAATAACGGCTATAAGAAGCTGATAGCTGTCTTTGAATTCAAGAAAACTTCCAGGAATGTCGGGATATTCGTTTTTTAATATATTATAAATTTTTAACGCTATTTTTTCATCCATTTTTAACCGCCGTTTCTTTTTTAAAATTGAAGAAATTAGAGATTTCTTCGGCAGATTTAACATTAAAAATATAGTTTTCCGGCATCGCTCCAAGATTCACGGCATTAACGCCGTAATTAACGCATGGCATGGCGTCGCAGATAGAATGAGCATCGGGATTAAGCGATATCATTACGCCGAGTTCAGAAAGTCTTTTAAAATATTTATAATCTACATCCATACGGTATGGATTACAATTAAGCTCGATTATTACATTATTTTTCGCGGCCGCCTCGAATATCGCTTCTTCGTTTATTTCATATCCCGCCCGTTTAGTTAAAAGCCTGCCGCTTATATGGCCGAGCATTGTCGTATAAGGATTCGAAATGGCTTTTACGATGCGTTCGCTCATCTCCTCGCGCGGCATTTTAAAATTGGAATGAACGGATACTATTACGAAATCAAGCTGTTTTAAAATATCGC
>CAYQWL010000185.1:0-7582 GCA_964421195.1 uncultured bacterium
GTCGAGTTTCTTACTTATAAAAACCGTGAAGGTCAGGAAATATATCGGCGTTCATTATCAGCCGTTCTTACCTGCGCTGTTTTTGAGCTTTACCGTAATAGCCGTATGATTATAGGCCACTCACTTGGAAACGCTTATTATTACAGCCTCAACACCGATGTTCCGGTAGGCGATGAAATAATCGCCGAAATCAGTTCAAAAATGAATGAAATAATCGAAAAAGATATTCCTTTTGAAAAACAAACACTTTCTAAAAACGATGCTGAAGAATTATTTAAAAAATTAGGTTATCCCGATAAAGTAAGATTAATCAAATATATGCCATACGAGGAAGTAACAATATATAAACTTGGTAATTATGTAGATATCGAGTATGGTGCGCTTGTTCCATCTACTGGATACGTTAAATTTTTCGAACTTAATAAATATAATACGGGTATTATTTTAAGATTTCCCGAACCGATAAATCCCACGCAAATTTCACCCATTAAAAACTGGAATAAATTATTTTCCATTTATCGCGAAAGTAAAGCGTGGGGCGCTATATTAAATATTAATAATATAGGCCGCCTCAACGAATTCGCATCGCAGAAAAAAATATTTGACATCATAAAAATACAGGAAGCGCTCCACGAAAAAAAAATTGCGCTTATAGCCGATGAAATAAGTAAAAAAAGCGATTCAGTAAAATTAATACTTATAGCGGGACCTTCATCTTCGGGAAAAACTACTTTTTCTAAAAGACTTTCAGTACAATTAATGGTTAATGGTCTGAATCCGATAGCGCTTTCACTCGATAATTATTTTTTAAATCATGAACAGAGCCCGGTTGACGAAGACGGCAATCTGGATTTTGAATGCATAAAGGCGCTCGATCTCGAACTATTAAACGCTCAACTGATCGATCTGCTCAAAGGCAGAGAAGCACAGATACCCGAATACGATTTTAAAACTGGAAAGCGAAAAAATACCACACGGCCTTTACGTATCAGTGAAAATACCTGCATTATAATGGAAGGCATACACGGATTAAACGAAGAACTTACCAGCTCGGTACCCGCGCATAATAAATTCAAAATTTATGCTTCGGCTTTAACGCAGCTTTGCATCGACGATTACAACCGCATTCCCACCACGGACACACGCTTGATACGCCGTATGGTACGCGACGCCAAATTTAGAGGGTACAGCGCCAAAGACACTATCAGCAGATGGCCTTCCGTACGCCGCGGCGAAGAAAGAAATATATTTCCTTTTCAGGAAAATGCCGATGTAATGTTTAACTCCGCTCTTATTTATGAGCTTTCAGTTTTAAAGCAATTCGCCGAACCGTTATTAAGAGAAATTACCGTTGAAGATAAAGAATACCATGAAGCACAAAGACTTCTTAAATTTTTAAATCTTTTCCTGCCTATAAGTTATGAAGAAGTGCCGCCCACCTCGATATTACGTGAATTTATAAGCGGGTCAAGTTTCAAGTATTAAATAACGCTTCGGTTAACTGTTACATATTCAATCTGATTTTCATAGAAATCCTTTTTTTAATATAATATGCTAAAATGCGGATTGTCTATTAGCAAAAACGTTACAGGTATATATTTAAAATGGATATAAAAATAATAAATTAAAAAGCGAGGCATTGTTATGATTAAAATAGGAATAATCGGAGGGTCGGGGCTAAATGATCCACGCTGGCTTAAAGAATATAAAGATGTTTCTATAATTACTAAATATGGCAAACCTTCATCCGATCTGGCATGTGGATTTATAAACGGCATCGAAGTAGCCATTTTATCCCGGCACGGCCGCAACCACACCATACCGCCTTCACAGGTAAATTACCGGGCTAATATAAGCGCGCTCGCCGAACATGGCTGTACTCATATATTAGCTACTACAGCCTGCGGTTCGCTTCGCGAACATATAAAACCAGGCGATTTTATAATAGTCGATCAATTTATCGATTTTACCAGACGCCGTATAACCACTTTCCATGAAAGTTTTACCGGCGGCAGCGAAAACGCGATACATGTTTCCATGGCCGATCCTTTCGATAAAAAACTTCGCGAAATATTAATAAACGCGGGCCGCAGCTTGAATTATCCGCTTCATGAAAAAGGCACGGTCGTGACTATCGAAGGGCCTCGTTTTTCAACTCGCGCCGAATCTAATATGTTTAGAATAATAGGCGCCGATGTAATTAATATGACGCTCGCATCAGATACAATTCTTGCCGGCGAGGCGAAACTTCCTATCGCGGCGGTGGCCATGTCAACCGATTATGACTGCTGGAAAACCGATATAGCGCCGGTTACGGCCGCCGAGGTTTTTAAAACTTTCGCTAAAAACGTAGATAACGTTCAAAAACTTCTTTTAACCGTTATTGAAACGATGGGCTGCCTTTCAAAAAAAGGCGAACTATAAGAAAGCGAAGCTTCGAAGTTGAAAGTATCTCTTTTCGTTCCGTGTATCATGAATCATTTAATGCCGCAAAGCGCTTATTCAATATTAAACATATTCAAAAAATGCGGCATAGATTTTTACGTCGAAAAAAAACAGCTTTGCTGCGGCCAGCCTGGATATAATATGGGATTCGCCGAACATTCAAAACCTTTCGCGCGTAAATTTATCGATTTATATAAAAATTCATCCTGCGATCATATAATAGTTCCATCGGGATCATGCGCCGCAATGATCAAACATAATTATCCACGTTTGTTTCCCGAAGAAAATCTTCAATGGCTCGATGAACGTGTTTTAGAATTTAATTCTTTCCTTTATAAAGGCGGCTATTATAAACATCTCGACATGAACTATCGCGGCGCGGTTTTTTATCATAAATCATGTCATTTAGTAAATGAACTGCATATTGATAAAGAAATCAGGGCTGTTTTAAATTCTATTAAAGGATTAAAAACGGTCGAGGCCGCTGTGCATGAAAGTACCTGCTGCGGTTTTGGCGGGGCATTTTCAGCTTCGTTCGGAGAGCTCTCGATAGATATGGGGATTGAAAAACTCGAATTAATAACACGCCATAAAATAAAAGACGTAATCGCCGGCGACAGTGGATGCATAATGCACTTAAAAAGCCTGGCGATGGCTCAGGGATATAAATTAAATTTTTATTATACAGCCGACTTCTTTGATTTATGTTCAAATTAAAAGACAATTAAAGTTCCTTTATATCGAAGGAACTTACTTCACATGCGCGGCGATAAAAAATGATTAATATATATAAAAACGTATTATCTGCATTAAAAAATAAAACGCTCAGGGCTAATTTAAAAAAAGCAACCGCTACAGCTATTTTCAAAAGAAACGAAGCGGTTGCCCTGAGCGAAACATTTGAAAATTCTCGTATGGCGGCGATCGCTTCGCGCGACGCTTCAATACCCCGTCTTAAAGAACTTCTTGAAACTTTTTGCGGCCGCTGCGCGGATAACGGCATCAAAGTTTTCGTCTGCGATAATTATGAAAACGCTAATATAAAAATAACTTCGCTCATCAAAGAACGGGGCGCTAATTTTATAGTAAAATCGAAATCAATGATGACTGAAGAACTCGGTTTAAACCGTCATCTTGAAAACAATGGCATTAAACCCGTTGAAACCGATCTTGGCGAATTTATAGTCGCGCTCGCAGGCGAAACGCCTTCTCATCTAACCGCGCCCGCGCTTCATAAATCACGGCGCGAAATCGCAAAACTATTTCATGAAAAACTCGAAATGCCATATAGCGAAGATGTTCACGAGCTTTCGTTTTTCGCCAGACGTTATTTACGTGAAAAATTCATGACCGCTAAAATCGGTTTGAGCGGCGCTAATTTTGCGGCCGCCGATTCAGGCTCGATAACGGTAGTCGAAAACGAAGCCAACGCGCGGCTTGCGATAAATTTACCTGAAACCCATATAGCGGTCTTCGGCGTTGAAAAATTAATCGAAAAATTTACCGATCTTCCATATTTTCTTGATATACTTTCTAAATCAGCCACCGGGCAGCTTTTAAACGCTTATACCACGATAGCGGGGCCGCCCGCTCCCGGCAAAGAAAGAATATTTGTGATAATTACAACAAAACGCTTCGAAATTGCCGCCGATCCGGTCTTCAAAGAATCCCTGCGGTGCATAAGATGCGGCGCATGCCAGAATATATGCCCCGTTTTTCAGAGAATATCAGGTCACGGATACGAATTCACATATGCCGGCCCCATAGGCATGATTCTCGCTCCGCTTTTTACCGGATATGAAAAATGTTCGGAACTTATTGACGCCTCAACTTTATGCGGCTTTTGTAAAAGCGTATGCCCCGTAAAAATAGATCTTCCCGGACTTATATTGGAACATCGCATTCGTTATAACGCTCGTAAAGATATCGCAAAAACCATTTTTAAACAGATTAAACAATTTTTTTCTTATATTCATTCAATTATTATGTCCAATTATTTTTTAAGCTCGTTTGCCGCGCCGGCAGGACGATTTTACTTTGCCATATCGCAAAAAATATTATCTCGAAATTATATCCCGTTATGGTCAAGCTTTTCTAAAAGAGATTTTATCGGTCTCGCTCCGCGCTCTTTTATGGAAAGCTATTTTACCCGCTCCCGGCATATTTTTAAAAAACAAAAAGTGAATCGGCCGAATTCTAAAAAAATAAATTCAAAAAAAAAAGGCGGCTGTAATGACTGATACATTTGAAAGAAAACATATATGCAATATTACAGATTTTGAAAAATTCAAGAAACGCCTTGAATATAACGGCGGTTCAGCTTTTATATGTAAAACCGTCCAAACAGCCGCTGATTTTATTTTAAATATCGTATTGGAAGAAAACATTTCCAGACCCGCTTCTTATTTTCTTTCAAATTCACTTTTACCGGAAATAAAAACGGCGTTTAAAAATTTTTTAAACAATAATAAACTTATGATAGAAAAAAATTACGCATCAGATGAAACCGATATATGTATAGCCGCCGCCCCGGCAATTTTAATACAGAACGGCGCGGCCGTAGTAGATTCATCACGCTGCCGCGCCCACGATACTTTATTTGGAAATATATCCGTTTTAATCGCATTTCATGCTGAAATATACGATAATATGACTGATTTTTTTTCAGCCTCAGCGCGCGGCGAAAGCTCTGTAAAAGCACATAATATAACTATAATAGCGGGTCCTTCTAAAACTGCGGATATCGAAAAATGCATAGTTACCGGAATGCACGGCCCCAAACAACTTATATGCGTTATTATCGCTTAAAAAATAAATACTTTAAAAAGAATATTTTTTAAAAAATATACAAAAAAAGAAAGGATAAGGATAATACATGTATAAAATTTTAAAAAAAATTGAATTAAATGAAAATAATATCGAAATGGAAATCGAAGCGCCTTATATAACGCGCAATACAGCGGCGGGGCAATTCATTATGTTCCGTTTGAGCGAAAAAGGCGAAAGAATACCTCTTACCATCTACGATTGGTCGAAAGAGCGCGGTTCGATATCTATTATTTTTCAACCGGTCGGTAAATCGACTAAAGAACTCGCTTTATTGAACGAAAACGATTCGCTTAATGATTTTGTAGGTCCGCTTGGAAAACCCACCACTATAAAACATTATGGCACCGTTGTAATGATCGGCGGCGGGCTTGGCATAGCGCCTCTTTATCCGCAGGCGCGCGCGTTTAAACAGGCAGGCAACCGTGTTATATCCATTATCGGCGCCCGCACCGACGCTCTATTAATTTTAAAAGATAAAATGAGCGCGGTAAGCGACGAAATTCACTATGCGACCAATGACGGCTCCATAGGCGTTAAAGGCATAGTTACGGACGTACTGAAAGATCTTATAGCGCGCGGCATTAAAATCGATCATGTAGTGGGCATCGGCCCGTTAGTTATGATGCGCGCCGTACAACAGGTAACTAAAGAAAACAATATAGACTATACGGCAAGTCTGAATACCATTATGGTTGATGGGACTGGAATGTGCGGAGCATGCCGGGCGACGGTCGGCGGAAAAACAGTGTTTCCATGCGTCGAAGGCCCTGACGTAAGCGGCAATTTAGTTGATTTTGACGAACTTCTATTAAGAAATAAAAGATTTGAAAAAGAAGAAAAAAATGCCATGTATCGTTATGAGCATCACGATGAAAATTTATCCGGCGGCAAAGAAGAAAATTGCATTCATAACTATATGAAAAAACTCGGTGAAAAAATTAATTCTAAAAATGAGATTTTTGAAAATGCCGAAACTTGCGCGCGCGATGAAAATCATTCTTTGAAATCAAGTAAAAAAATTCCCATGCCCGAACAGGATCCAACTATTCGCAGCAAGAATTTCGATGAAGTAGCGCTTGGATATAGCGAGCAGGATGCGATCGCCGAAGCCGCACGATGCCTTAACTGCCGCAAACCGTCCTGCGTCGCCGGTTGTCCTGTTGGAATAAATATACCGGAATTTATTAAATTAATTGAAAAAAAAGAATTCGCCGCTGCCGCCGTTTCGATTAAAAAATATAACAGCCTTCCCGCCGTATGCGGCCGGGTGTGCCCGCAGGAAAAGCAATGCGAGGAAAAATGCGTCGTGGGTAAAAAGAACGAACCCGTAGCGATAGGACGTCTTGAACGCTTTGCCGCGGATTGGGAACGTGAAAATATAAAATCTATAAGTATGCCTGAAATTAATCGTAACGGGAAACGCGTCGCGGTAATAGGCTCCGGACCGGCCGGACTTACCTGCGCAGGAGAACTCGCGAAAATAGGTTATGAAGTTACGATTTTCGAAGCGTTTCACGTCGCAGGCGGCGTTTTAATGTATGGCATACCTGAGTTTCGTCTTCCAAAAGCTATCGTTCAAAAAGAAATAGAATATATAAAATCGCTCGGCGTCAAAATAGAGTTTAACGTTCTGGCGGGCCGCACTCTTAAATTCGAAGATTTTATAAAAGACGGTTTTTCAGCGATATTTGTCGCGACCGGCGCGGGGGCGCCTCAATTTATGAATATTAAAGGCGAAAACGCAAACGGAGTATATTCTTCGAATGAATTTTTAACGCGTATTAACTTAATGCGTTCATATATGTTTCCTGATTTCGATACCCCGATTTTTACCGGCAAAAAAATAGCGGTAGTCGGCGGCGGCAATACAGCCATGGATTCCGCTCGCACCGCCAAACGGCTTCCAGGCACCGAAAAAGTTTATATAATTTACCGCCGTTCTTTCGAAGAAATGCCCGCGCGGCTCGAAGAACGCCACCATGCAAGACAGGAAGGCATAGAATTCGTTATGCTTACCAATCCTGTCGAAGTGCTCACCGATGAACGCGGTTATGTCAGCGGCGTTAAATGCGTTCAAATGCAGCTTGGCGAGCCTGATGCGTCAGGCAGACGAAGGCCGGTCGAAATTCCAGGTTCCGAATATAACATAGAATGCGATACTTTTATAGTCGCCATAGGCACCGGAGCGAATCCGATCATACGTGAAGCCTCGCCGCCGGATATTCATGTAAACAAATGGGGCAACATAATAGCCGATCCTGAATCCTGTCAAACCTCTATACCTTATGTTTTCGCGGGCGGCGATATC
>CAYQWL010000186.1:0-7453 GCA_964421195.1 uncultured bacterium
CTTCGACCGTGATGGTAAAATCGTCGCTGCGTGCCGAACTTCGTTTAATTTTCCAGAGCGCAACTTCTAAAGGCGGCTTTATATTTATTGGTTCGATTAGCGCAAATTCCTGAATCTTTTGTTCGTCAAAGTGGTTGATTTCGAATTCGGCGTATTCGTAAATGTTTTTTAAATGTTTATGCAGACGGTCGGCGGCGGTTTTCATATCGCCGATTGCTTCAAGAATTTCTTTTTTAGAAAATTTATTGGGCATTTGTTGTAATAATTCGAGGTTGCCTTTTATAATGCTTAAAGGCGTAAAAAATTCATGCGGTATTGAAAGGGAAATTGATTGTCTCAACTCGTCGATTTTTTTTAGATATGATTTTTTTTGCCTGTCATGAAAGTGCAGTCTTGAATTTACGGCATTTAATAATTCTTCGCGAGTAAAAGGTTTGGCGAGAAAGTCGTCTGCGCCGAACGCCATGGCCTGTCTGAAATTGGATTTTTCGGCGTGCGCGGTTAGAAAAATGAAAACGATATGTATCATAGCCGTGTTTTCTTTTATTTTTTTTAAAACGTCGAATCCGTTTAATTCCGGCATCTGGATATCGCATAGTATTAAATCGGGTATTTCTTTTTCAGCGAGCTCAAATCCTTTATATCCGTTATCCGCTTTCAAAACATGAAAGCCTTCGAAAGACAGAATTTTAAAGATGTTTTCTTGAACTTCTTTTTCGTCTTCGATTATTAGTATTTTTTTCATAGCGTTTCCGCCTTTACATTGCACGTGGAATTATCGTTCGCCGGTATTTTTATTTGAAAAACAGTTCCCTTTCCCAGCTCACTTTTAACATGTATCGTGCCTTTATGAAGCTCTACGAATTTTTTAGCTATTGAAAGGCCGAGACCGTTGCCTGGAATTTTTTCAGTATTATCTCCTCTGAAAAAAGCGTTAAATATATTATCGATATTTTTTTCAGGAATTCCGATTCCATGGTCTTGAACTGTAAAAATGATATGGTTTTTATCCGAACGCACTTCGAAGTTTATATGGTATTCTTCAATGCAATATTTTACGGCGTTAGAAAGTATATTTAAGATAGCATGTTTCAGAATTTTTGGGTCGAATTTGGCCGTGGGAGAAGAATCTTTATGTAAATTAAAATTTATGACGCCGTTTTTATTGGTAGAAATTTTGGTTTCATAAATAATTTCTTCGCAAAAAGACTTAATATCGGCATTCTGTGAAATCATTTCAAACTGATATTTTTCCGTTTTACTTATTAACAATAGATTGCCTATCATGGAATTCATGCGTTTAACCGCGGCTTTGATTTTATTATTACATTCGAGAGATTCGGCGCGGGTTAATTTATCATGATAATAATCGACGAGCTCGCATGATGATAAAATAATGCTGAGCGGAGTTTTAAATTCATGTGATATGGTGCTTATAAATTGATTTTTCATCCGGTTTATTTCTATCTCTTTTTTGAGGGTTTCCATTAATTTATCTTCGGCGGCTTTTCTGGCCGTTATATCGTTAAAAATGCAAAAAGTTCCTTCGCGTCCGGAGTTCAAACTGATATTTTTCTGAATTACTTCGAACCAGTGAAGGTTTCCGCATTCATCGACATATTTTTGAAGAAATTCATACTGGCCGTTATTAAAAATTATGTTGTCGTTTTCAGCTTTTCCTTTGCCGCAAAAGGTTTCAATATTAAGCTCATTGAAATTTTTAATATTATGTCTTCGCGCTTCGGAAGTTTTTTCGCGCAGGCCGAATTTTATGCCGAATGCTTTATTAAAAGTAACGAATTCGCCTTCGGCGTCGTAAATTAAAATAGGCATTGGTATAACGTCGATAATGCTTTGATCGTGGTTTTCAGCAGCCGTTAGTTTTAATTCCATATTTTTTTTCGCGCTTTCTATTTTTATCGTTATTTATAAAAAATTATGAGCGGGTAGCATGAATAACATAAATGAGTCCGCTGTAAAAATTATTAAAACCTGTTATATTTTTGAAATATTAAAATTATATAATTTACCATGGCTGATAAGCATTATATCTGTTTTAAGTTCGCGGTAAACCGTGGCGGCGTCGTTTAACGCTTTTTTTATGGGTTTTTCGTTGATGTTAATCATTAATAGTTTTTCGGTTTTTATTTTGTGGCAGCCGTTATAATCGTTCGGGCTTTCTTTAGAAAAATAATAATCGTCGGGAGAGCTTCCGCTGCCGGTTAATATGACTGAAGCCGATTGAACTATATCGTTTGAAGGCGAAAGATGGTAATCGGCGCTTTTTAAATTTATACCGTGCTGATTTTTATTTGATATCATAGCTTACCTCCATTTTAAGGCCGCTTGAAATATTAAATATAATATTTAAGCGGCCTGATGTGGATTTTTATGATGTATCTAAATTATTTTTTTATATTTTTCTTTTTTATCCTGAGAATAATATTCAGGCATGCCGCGGCTTAAATCTATGTAAACCGGAAGCGCCGGGGCGGGTTTTTTAAATTCGGTATAATTATGATTTATTTTTCCGATTTTTTGAGCGCCGAGTTTTTCGAAAAACCCTTTGTTTTCTGGATTTATACAGAACACGGTGCCTGTAACATTACTCTTAACGCAGGTTTTAAAATATAATTCAAATAATTTTTTTCCGATTCCGCGATGGCGATAAGTAGGTAGAACATACCATCTGCCGGGCGTGGCTAATTTCGAATGTTTGTCAAGGTAATAGTTTAAGTCGATTTCTTTTTCGGTCGGAAACCCTATTTTTTCATCGTATTCAAGATAAAACAGACAGCCCACCACTTTATTTATTGCCGGATCGATCGCTACGAAATGTATGGCGTGTTCATCATGTCTGGTTTTTTCGATTTTAGATTCGTCATGCGCTATAAAATCATAGCGGTCATGCAGTATGTGATATCTTAAATTATATGCCTGAATTTTTTCTTTTTTATTGGCTATTTTATATATTATTTCGCTTTCTTTTTTTGGTTTATCCGCTGCGATAATGAAATTTTGATTTAAATATCCGCGTCCGTTGTATTTTATTTTATTGAACCCGACAAAATCGGTGAGTATTTTTTCGATTTCATCGTTATCAAAAGTTTTCATTTCGCCCATAAATCTCGAATTGACTTCTTCCGCGGTTTCTACATACTTAGATAATGTTTCATACGTTCCATTTTGTTCAAATTCTTTTTTCATTGTTTTAATCGCAAGACTGAGATCGGGATTGCGGCCCGCGCTGGTTAAAACGAAACGTCCGCCGTCTTTAAGGTTATTGTAAGCGTTGTCTAAAAAAGTATATGGATTTTCAAGATTGAATAATAGATTGCTTGAAACGATGGCATCGAATTTTTCGTGATATTCAAAATTCGAAGCGTCGCCTTTGATTAAAGAAACGCTATCGTGAAAGCGGGTTTCAATGACTTTTTCGCCGGCTATCTTTAACATATATTCATTCGCATCCACTCCGACTATTTTGCGCGTCGGGTCTTCACGCATGAGCTCGTTTATAAGATAACCCGCTCCGCAGCCGAGATCTAATATGTATTTACGTCCTTTTAACTGCGTAATGAGCTGGCGCATTAAGTCTTGATAAAATGAAGTTCTGATTACCGCTTTTTCATATGCGATCGCAATGTCGCTCCAGATGTTAGGCACGATAGATTTTTTTTCCATGTTAATTATTCCTCCCGTTAAATTTAAAATCCGGTTTTCCGGTTTATTTGATTAGTTTTCGCTTTTTGCTTAAAGTTTAATGTTTGCCGGCGGCATCGTTACAGTATATATTTTATTTTATTATGTTTTGATAGTCTGAACCGAGAATTTTTGTAATATACTGCATTACTCTTTTGGATTTTTTTTTCTGGTTTATGACTGCGGATACAAATGTTATGCTGAGACCGAGAGAACTTGCGATGTTTTTTATCTGGATTCCTTTAATTAATAAAGCTCCTTTTATTTTCATTCCTGTTTCAGTCATGAGAGCTCCTTTCTAGAGAGTCTGCCGTTTTTATCTTAATGTATTAATGCAATTTTTATTCCATGTTTAAAAACTCTTGTTTTAAAGCAAATTTATTATTTTTTTGTTTCACGGTATTTGTTTCATAAAAATTAACTTATTTAAAATACCTTTTAATCAGAATTGATTGGAAAAGAAAAATATGAAACATATTTTTAATGAAACATTGGTTGAAAAATGAGTAATAATAAAGCTTGTGATAATAAATTATATAAAATAATATGAAACATGAAACAAAACTTGAAAAATACTTGCAACATGGTGTATAATGTGATATATAATATTAAGTAAATGTACGAGCATAAGTGAGTTTGTTTCAGAAAGTCAAAAATTGACAGAAATGTGCCCGAAAATCATTGATAAAACGTCGCTAAATTTTGAAAATCGACTATATGAAATGGTACGGGTATAAGTTATGAATATATTATAATGACGGGAGGCGCTTAATTAACATTAATAAAGATGACAATAAAGACAGCTTTATTGATAATGATTTTAGTTTATTTGAAATTATAAATATGGTGCCTGGCGCTCTGGCTATATTTAATCGTGAACACGTCAACGATATGAATGATGTTGATGGAATAAGTTTTGTCAAAGCGAACAGAACCTTTTTCGAATTTGTTCATTTAGATGAAAATACGGTTCTGAAGGTAGATTTTAATGTTTTATTTAAAGCGATGAAACCCGAGTGGTTTCAGTTTATATCTAATTCTGTTTCTGGAACTGATTTTAAAGAATTTGAACACGGGCTGATTGACGGGTCGAATTATTATAAAACTTATTACACGGCTTTTTCAAAAAAATTTTTTTCTTTATTTATAGTCGATATTACCGACATTAAATATTTTCATGAACAAATTAAGTTTCAGGCTTTTTTACTTGAAAATATAAATTGCGCTATTGGCGCTACCGATTATAATGGCCGTTACATATACTGGAATAAACAGATGGAAACTTTATTTCAATGGAAAAAAGAGGAGGCGATAGGAAAGCATCTTCTTGAAATACGGCTTACCGAAGATATGAAAGCGAACGACGCGCAAATACTTGAAAAAATTCAAAAAGACGGTTATATGGAGTTTGAAACTAATTGTCCGCGAAAAGATAAAACTTCTTTTCCGGCGCATGTGATTGTAGCGTCCTTAAAAAATGAACAGGGAAAAATAATGGCGCTTGTCGGCATTCATACGGATATTAGCGATCAAAAAAAGCTCGAAGCGGCTTTAAAAGAAAGTAATGCGCGCTGGCAATACGCATTAGAAGGCAGCGGCGATGGAATCTGGGATTATAATTTACAGGATGAAACGGTTTATTTTTCGAGTCGCTGGAAAAAATTGCTTGGTTATAGAGATGATGAGATAGGTTCTAATATGAACGACTGGCTTTCGATAATTCATCTGCAGGACAGGGAAATTTTTGAGCAGCGCCTTGATTTGCACCTTAATGGTAAAAGCGATCAGTTTATATGCGAGCATCGTATTTTATGCGCCGGCGGTTTAAGTAAATGGGTTCTTGCGCGGGCCAGAGTAATTGAATTTTCCTCTGATGGCCGTCCGTTGCGCCTCATAGGCACTTTATCCGATATAAGTTCTATTAAGTTTATGGAACAGGAAGTTTTTCAAACGAAGAAAAAGCTTCTTGAAAAATATACTTTTAATGATATTATTGGTCAGAGCCCTCAAATAAAAAAAATTGTTAATATACTTCCGACCATAGCGCAGAGCGATTGTAATGTGTTAATCGAAGGTCCTTCTGGAACGGGAAAAAATCTTATAGCCAGGGCTGTTCATAATATTTCGATGCGAAATAAGCAGCCTTTTTATATAATCAACTGCGGGGCGTTACCCGAAACGCTTCTTGAATCCGAACTTTTTGGTTATGTAAAAGGCGCGTTTACCGACGCTAAGATAGATAAACCGGGAAAATTTTCGTTAGCCGATAACGGCGTCGTTTTTTTAGATGAGATAGCGGAGCTGCCGGTTACGATTCAGGCAAAACTTCTGCATTTTATAGAAGATAAAACTTTTACGCCGCTTGGCGGCACAAGAATTTTAAAAGCTGATGTAAGAATAATCGCCGCGACTAATAGAGATTTGCCTCTGCTAATAAGAGAAAAAAAATTTCGTGATGATTTATATTATAGATTAAAGATAGTAAATATTAAAGTGCCGCCTCTTAAGGAACGTATTGAAGATATCGAACTTCTTATACAGCGCTTTATGGATGAATTAAATACTAAATATTCCAGAAATATTACGATGATATCGCAGAGTGCGTATGAATTTTTAATGATGTATGATTATCCTGGCAATGTAAGAGAATTGCGAAATCTTCTCGAACACGCGTTTATTTTTTGTCACGATAACGTTCTTAAAGCCGAGGATTTCGGCGAAGACTGTCAGGAAAAGATTCGTGAAATACTTGAAAAAGAAGAGAATAAAGGTATGGCGGAACGAAAAAACAGGCGTCGTGGCGTTGAAAATATTATCGATGAAAACACGTTGAAGCGCGTTTTAAAAAATAATAATTTTAATCGTAATCGCGCCGCCGCTGAACTTTCGATTAGCCGTATAACTCTGTGGCGGCTGATGAAAAAATATAGAAGTAAAAATTGATGAAACTTTTTTATAAAACTTTAGCTATTTTTTTAAAATTAAAGAAAAAATATTAGTTAAAAAATAGTTAAATGATAATTTTGTGAGGTCGATATTTAAAATAACCGGACGCGTTCCGGCTAAAAAATATGAAGGTCGGTGAAGTAAGTTGTAATTTAAGAGGAGTGACAGATGAATACGGGTCAAAGCAACGTTTGTAATAATACACATAGTATCAGTCGCAGCATTAAGCTTTCTAACGATAAGAGCAGTTGTAGTAAAAAAAATAGCAATTTAAGCCAAACAACACTTGCAAGATTTATAGAAGCGGTTAAAAACGCTCCTTCAATTCACCCTGAAAAAGCGGATTTGATTAAAAAACAGGTCAGAAAAGGCGAATATCTCACGGGAGAAATGCTCGATAAAATGACCGAAGCCCTTGTTAAAAAATTTAAATAAGGCGTATATAATAAAAGTTATATAAGAATTTTTAATTTAACGCTTTTTTGCCCGACAAAAAAAATACGCCCTTAAGGGCGTATTTTTAATTGGCTGGTTTCGGAAAATATGATTTTGAAAGGCTTCTTTAGGTATCGGATTAATAAAAATTAGACGGACGACGGATGGATGATAAATTGGCAGAAAGAAAATTATGGGTAAAATAAAAAAATAAAAATCCTAAATTAACGGTCGAAACTTTCCGATGATAAAATGAACGGTTAGAAAATAAAACGATTAAAAATAAAAAAACGCGAAAATCATTATAAATTATTTTTAAAAAATAAAAAATAAAAAAGCTTGACATAACAAACGGGCTATGTTATAATAA
>CAYQWL010000187.1:0-7327 GCA_964421195.1 uncultured bacterium
GTAAAAGTCGATGCGCCGGTTATTTCAAATTCGTCGTACGAGCCGGGAATAAGCGATGAAAATCCATGCTCTGATAATTTAGTTTGAAGCATTTTTTTTGAATCTGATTCGCCGTGTACTAAAAAAACGGCGCGCGGTTTTTTATTCGCGCTCGATATCCATTTGATAAGCCCATTTTGATCGGCATGCGCCGAATAGCCGTGTATGGATTCTACGCGTGCATTAACCATATATTTATCGCCCATTATATCTATAATTTTTTCCCCGTCGGTTATACGCCGACCTATAGTGCCGAACGCCTGATAGCCGACGAATAAAACGGTACATTCTTTTTTAAATATATTATATTTAAGATGATGCAGTATTCGTCCGTTATTTGCCATACCTGAGCTTGAAATTATTATCTGCGGAGAATTATCCTGGTTAATAGCCCGGCTTTCGGCGGCCTCGCAGGCATAAAAAATGCCGGAAAAATTGAAAGGATCGTCGGAGCGGTTCAAATAAGCGACCATTTCTTCATCGAAACATTCGAGATGTTTTCTAAATATTTCCGTGGCGTTGCATGCCAAAGGCGAATCTATATAAACCGGAACCTGAGCGATCATTTTTTTGTCGCGCAGCTGATGCATTTCGTATATAAGTTCCTGCGTTCGTCCGACTGCGAATGAAGGGATTATTATCTTTCCTCCAGAGGAGATGGTTTCGTTAATGATACGTGAAAGTTCTAATGAACGGTCTTTATCGTTATTTCGAATGCGGTCGCCGTAAGTGGATTCCATTATTACATAATCCGCGTCGCCTATGGAGTCCGGATCTTTAAGTATCGGCACGGGCATATTGCCTATATCGCCTGAAAATACCACTTTATAATTTTCGCCGTTTTCATTTATATCGAATTTTATAAAAGCCGAACCGAGAACGTGGCCGGCATCGTGGAACACGGCCGTAATGCCGGGATAAGCCTCAAAATTTTTATTATAATCGAGAGGCTCAAAAAATTCGAGCGCGGTTTTGGCGTCCTGTTCGGTATATAAAGGTTCTTCTGGTTCTTTGCCGAGTTTAATGCGCCGCCGGTTATATCTTTCGGTTTCATTTTGTTGTATGCGGGCGGAATCGAGCAGCATAATAGCGGCAAGATCACAGGTTGCGCGTGTAGCTATAATTTTGCCGTTAAAACCGTTTTTGACGAGTTTGGGTATGAGTCCTGAATGATCGATATGAACGTGAGTTAAAAATACATAATCGATATCGGAAGGATTAAAAGGAAAATCCATATAATTTAACCGCTCGTCTTCTTTCGCTCCCTGGTACATGCCGCAATCGATAAGAGCCTGACGCGTCCGGCCGTCCGTTTTAAAGGTGAGTAAAAAACATGAACCGGTAACGGATTTAATTGCGCCTATAAATTTTATTTTCATTTTTTCGCTCCTTTTTTGCATTTCATGGCTGACATGGAGCCGGCTTTAGACATGGCTTTCGAAGCGAAAGCAGCGGCGTCCCGGAGTTTTTTAGCGGCGTTTTTTGCGCCGGGTGCGGTTTCTGACGCGCGCGGAACCGCGGATTTTTTATTCGAAGTTTGTTTCGCGAAGTTTTCTTCTTTTTTTTGTTTTAAACGCATTATTTCTTCTTCGATAAGTTGTTTACGGCTTTTTTCAGCCGGCTTCGTTTTTGATAAAATATTTTTAGCGGTTGGTTTTGATTTTTTTAATAATTCTTTTTCGATTTGCTCTTTTTTGCTTAATGTTCTTTTTGCCGCTTCTTTTTTTGCCTTCAGTGCCGTGCCGGCGGGTTTAAATTCGTTTTTACCCGCGGTTTTATCGCCGCGTCCGCCCGGTTCGGCCGCTTTTTTTCCGGCGACCGTCCGGCCTTTTAAAGCGACGGCCGGTTTCGAAGATTTAATGGTTTTTGATTCGGGTTTGCTTTTTCGAGTTTTTATAAGGCCGCTTAAATTATTGCTTGAATCTTTTTGAACGCGCTCTATTTCTTGCATCCAGAAGTTTTCGAGGTTGTAATATTCTCTAATTTCGGGTGTAAAGACATGCACGATAATACTGCGTGCGTCTATAACCACCCAATCGCCTTTTTGATAACCTTCGCGCGATGTAATTCGCAGGCCTTTTTCTTCGAGTTTTTCGATAATATTATCGGCTATGGCGCGGCTTTGTACGTTCGAGTCGGAAGAGCAGACAAGAAAATAATTTGTCAGAACGGTAACGGATTTTACTTCTATTATGTTTATATCGAATGCTTTTTTTTCTTCAGCCGCCTCTTTAATAATATTTAATAATTCATTCAAGCTTAATTTCAAAACTATTCCCCCGTATTATATATTTTATAAATTTTTACTTTATGTTATTCTGTATTCGGCGAATATATATTTTATGCCGCGCATCTTTTTTAACTGTCCGGCGGGCCGTCCGCGGCCTTATTATCTGGCGTCGAGAATTTCAGTCACTTTATCCACTATATTTTTAGGCGAAAATGGTTTGGTTAAATACAGGTCGGCGCCGAATTTAAGGCCGATATCTTTATCTACTTCCTGGCCTTTGGCGGTTAGAAGAATAAAAGGTATAGCTTTATAAGCGTCATCGCTTTTTATCTTCTGGCATACTTCAAAACCCGTCAATTTAGGCATCATGACATCACATAATATCAGATCGGGCATTTCGGCGGTTATTACGGCGAGCGCTTCTTCGCCGTTAGAAGCGGTTATGACATCGTATCCTGATTTTTTTAAATTAAATTTTAAAATATTAACGATATGCACTTCATCATCGACGACTAATATTTTTCTGCCCATTTCATCTCCTTATTATATATTTTAAACATTATACAAAATATTTAACGATTCTAACTTCATTGCCTTCTTTATTATATTCTATACGATCGACTAATTTTTTAATTATAAGAATGCCTCGGCCGCGCTTATCATATAAAGATAATTTTTCGTGCGATGCGAATACATTACCGGACACAAAGCCTTCGCCTTCGTCGCGAACGTTTAATTCGAACTTATAATCGTTAAAAACATAGCTGAGATAAACTTTTTTTTCGGGATCGAATTTATTGCCATGTTCAATCGCATTCATAACGATTTCGTCGATTATCATCATAACTTCAAAAGGATCGAGACAGGCCGCTGGATTTTTTCTGGTAAGTTCGCCGAAAAACTCCGCCGCCGCGACCGTGCTTTTAGTGGTACTTTCGATTGTCATTCGCTCATATTCGAAATTATTCATGTTTAATATCATTAATGTCAGATCGTCAGATTGGGGTGCCGTTCCTACAAAAGATTCGACGTCGATTAAAATTTTATCGGCAAGGCTTTTGGCGTCGAAGTAATGATATTTTTTTATGATGGAAATAAAACGTTCCTGGCCGTATTCTTCATCTTTTTCATTCATAGCTTCGACTATGCCGTCGGTAAATAGTATTAGTTTGTCTCCGGAGCGCAGGGTGATCTTTTTTTCTTCGTAAGAAACGGCGTCGAACATACCCACAAAAAAGCCTCGTCCGTCGAGTTCTTCGATTTCGAGAGTATCTCCATGCATCCAGTAAGGAGGATTATGTCCGGCCTTCGAATATGTAAATTCATGCGTAACCGTATCGAGCATGCCGTAAAACATCGTAACATAGCGGTTATTTTCCATGTCGGATATTATAAAACCGTTCGAACGTTCGAGAATATTTGCGGGCGAGTAATTATCCACTACCTGGGTTTTTAATACAGCTCTGGTCATGGACATTATCAATGCCGCCGGAATTCCTTTTCCTGAAACATCCGCTATTACGAACCCTATTTTTTTACCTTCGGCGTCATGTTTTAAAAAATCGTAATAATCGCCTGAAACGGTTTTGGCTGGTTTATTTATCGCGAAAATATCCAGGCCTTCGATTTCGGGAGGCTGCTTTGGAATTAGTTTCTGCTGGATGCGGTGCGCGACGTCGATTTCCTTTTCTATAGTTTGTTTTAAAAGATATTCTTTAAGAAGATTTTTATCTCTGATTATAGAAGATATTTGCTGGCCGAGGATTTGCAGTAAATTACGGTTGGGTTCGGTAAAATTATTCGTTCCGTTTTTATTTACTAATAGAATAACGCCGATAGATACGGAATTTTCGTCAAAAAGCGGTACGATTAAAAGCGATCTTACCGGCTGGTTTATAAATTGTGATATTTCCGATACTATACAGTCTTCTTTATATTGCCGTTCGCTTAAAACGGGCGGTTCGATCCTTATGCCGCCGCCTTCGCAGGTAGTAATCAATACCGATTGCAAAGATTTAATTACGCCGGTAATTAAATTTTCATCGGTCATCGAAATTTTAGAAAACTGAAAAGTATCGTTATATTGTCCTTTTATGTATGTAGCGTTGATGTAATTATTATCGCGCGGCAAAAATAAAAATCCCGCGGTTGCTCCAAGCGTTTCGGTGGCTAATTCGAGTATTCGGTCGCGCGGATCGCTTTTTGGATCGTTAAGAGTAGTCGTAGCTCTTACTATTTCATAAAGAGTATGAACTTCTTCATATAAATTTGAAGAAGCTTCTATTTGTTCTTCGAGCTCGGCCTGAGTTTCTATCGCTTTTTGATAGTGCCTCGCATTTTGAATCGAAATAGCGGCCTGGTTTGAAAGCGCTTTTAATAATTTTAAATCGAATTCGTCGTAAACTTCGCCGGTTATTTTATTATTAATATTAAAAACGCCGATGACTTTTTCTTTATCTTTAAGCGGCACCGATAAAAGTGATTTATTGTTAAATTCTTTGCCGCTTTTTTTCTTGAACCTGTCGGCGTTTTCTATATCGGTTATAAGCAGGGGTTCGCCGCTTTTGGCTACCGAACCGGCTATGCCCTCGCCTATTTTAACCCGTACGTTGTTTATTAATTCCGGTTTCATGCCCTTGCCGTATCTTAAAACGAGATCGCCGCTCGACTCGTCTACCAGCATAAGCGAACCTCGGGCGCTTTTAAGTGAAGACGTCGCGCCGTCAACTATTCCCTGAAGCACTTCGTTTAAATCGAGCGACGAGATAATGCTTGCTGAAACGTTTAACAACAGTTGATAATCGTTAGATTCGCGCGTTTTATAATCGAGCTGGCTGTCCGTGATTAAAAGTGAATTGAATAAATTAACGATACTTTTTAAAAAGGCCGTTATAAAACCTATTCTGGCGGCGTCTTTATCGGCCGCGCCCGGACGGGAAGCGATAATAAAATATAAATAACCGGATTTATAAAAATTGTTTTTATCTAAAAAAATGTTTTTGTCGGATAAACTGAGTTTTTTTTCATATACTATGACTTCGTCAAGTCTATATATGGGTATTCCAATACATTCGCTGCCGGCGAAATCAAATTTAAGCAATTCAAATGCCGCCGGAACATTCTCACCGGAAAAGCCGGGAGTGTTTTTTTCGGCGTTATCCATTTTTTCGATAATCGAAGAAACGAAATCTGATTGAAGCGGATCTATTAATTCGCTCTGCATGGTTTCGGGATGATACCTGAACCCCGTAAAATTAATGATGTCTATATAACCGCAGTCATTTAAACATGTAAAAACAATCTTATCAAGCTTATTCAATAAATTATCATTGACGAATTTGATAAAACCGTAATAATAGATATCTTCGAAATTATTTTCCGGCGTTGTTTCCATTTTCATTTTTTCATCAACCGGCGCTCCGTAATTTTTTATTAAACTATTAATTTATATTCGTCCGCCCGTCAGCCTTTAGGCAATGTAATTATAAATTTTGAACCGACGTTTATGGCGGAGTCCACCGTAATAACGCCGTTATGTTTATCTATAATATGTTTTACTATCGCCAATCCGAGACCGGTGCCCGATACCTGATAAGTAAGTGAGGAATCTACCCTGTAAAACTTTTCAAATATTTTTCCGAGTGCGTCTTTCGGCATTCCTATTCCAGTGTCTTTTATAACGATATCAAAATTCGTTTTATTTTCTTTTAAACTGATTTCAACTTTTCCGCCTTCGGGCTTATTATATTTTATCGAGTTGGAAAGAAGGTTTATAATAACCTGTTCGATTTTTGAAGCGTCGCATTTAATCGAAGAAGACTGCTGGGGCAATTCAATGGAAATAGCGACTCCTTTTTGTGACGCGAGTTCTTTGACGAGCATGGCGCATTTTTTTACGATGTCGGCTAAGTTCACGCTTGAAAGTTCGAGTTTAAAATCTCCGGCTTCGAGTTTGGAAAGATCGAGAAGGTTTGATATTAGATTGGTCAATCTTTCGCTTTCCTGGCATATAATATTTAAAAATTCCTTTTGAGTATCTACATCTTCGCTTCCGACTATATCGAGAAGCGTTTCAGAATAAGCTTTAATGGAGGTTAGCGGCGTCCTTAATTCGTGCGAAACGTTAGCGACTAATTCGGATTTTATTTTATCGATTTCTTTTAAACGTTGTATCTCACGTGATTCAGACATGTCTCTGAGCATGAATATAACCGCAAAAATTTTAGCGTTGCTGTCTTTAATACAGTTATATGAAATGCGTATGGGAATTATACGGCCGGTTTCGGCATAATCCACTTCGATTTCATTAAAATCTTTATTTTTTTCACTGTTAAAAACGATTCCGTAAAATGCTTTTTTTAATTTTAATGTAATAGAAGCCGGTAAAATTTCATCGAATTTTTTCCCGATAGTCGCGGAAGCATTTATACATATTAAATTTTCAGACACGTGATTGAATGTTTTGATAATACCCTGCATATCAAGCACTATTATACCCGTTACCATATTATTGATAACATCGTTTAAATAATTTTTAAGGTTTGCAAGGTCCTGATTTTTCAGGCCCATTTCATTATATAAAAAAGTATTTTTAATAGCTATCGCTGATTGCGCGCCGAGTATATTTAAAAATTCAAGGTCCTGCTGCATAAAGCTTTCAGCGGCTTTAAGGCAGTACATGAATATAACGCCGACGGTTTCCATCTGCGTTATGAGAGGGACGATTAAAACCGTAGCATCTGAATTGTTTTCGACATCGGGTAAAACGATAGAGCGTTTTTGTGAAATAGACCAGTGCGCCAGGCCGTCGTTTATTATATTTTTTATCTTTGTATCGATTTCCGGCTCTACGTTACGAAGCGCCATATAATTAAAAGCGTCTTTTTCACCGTCATATATGGTTATGGCAATGGAATTATATTTTACGATGTCCTTTAAAGTATCGCAAACTATTTCCAGCAGGTCTTTAAGGTCGAATTTTATTGAAATAGCTTCGGAAAATTTAGTGAGAATAGAAATAATATCATCGAGCGATGATTTTAAATCGGTATTTATTTT
>CAYQWL010000188.1:0-7247 GCA_964421195.1 uncultured bacterium
ATAAATTTAACATGGGTGCGGTTATTTTATTTTCCGAATATGAAGATGATGTAAGCGAATATATAAAAACAAACGCCGTTTATCCCATAATGCTTTTAACCATTGACCAGCTTGCCGCCATGCTTATAAATCGAGGTATCGGCGTGGATAAGAAAAATATAGAAACATATTGTATCAATGATAGTTACATCAGTGTTCTTGAAAACGAAATAATGCAAAAAATTGAAAAACATAAAAAAAATGCGACACCCGGTATAAACAGAAATATTAAAAATGTCAAACAAAATGGGAGGCCTGGATTTTATGGAACAAAAAAAAATCATCAACATAATTCCGATAAAAACAACCTTTTATAATTTTTTATGCTGTTCTGGCCGTTATTTATCCCATTCGAAAATCTTTACGGCTTCTATTGGAAGACTTAAATGTTTTATAGTTTTTATTTCCATGTTGATTATAACGGTTAGTTTCTGTCATCCGGTTTTTGCGGCTATGATAAAATGCCATCATTGTAAAAAAAGCGTCGATGAAGTTAATACCGTATGTCCTTATTGCCTTGGTGATTTAAACGTTCCGGAGATGGACATGACGGGATAAAATGCACAAAATAGCGACGTTGTAAGGGGATCTGGAGCCCAAAATACTTTTTCAAATTCTAAAAAAAATAAAATTTCTTCCGGATACAATCGGGAAGGCCAGAGTGAAACGCTTATAACCGAACAGCAGCTTACGCTTTATTTTCAAAATTTTATTTTAAAACGTTTTAGCGAAAAATATCCGTGTCATAAAGTAACTATTGAAAAAATCAAACGCGACAACTCTGATCCCGTTAAATTTTTTTTAACCGGCACCGCTTTCAGCCGGGAAAATAAACCGATGAGTGTTCTTGCATATTTTATAGACGCTCTTCATGATACGGAGACAATTGATCGCGCCGATTTAAATCATGCTTCAAAAATAGATATCGAAAACCCTTCATTAATAAATTATGTGATTACTTTGAAAATATTTCCTGAATCTAAAGAACTGAAGAAATTTGTCCGCAGTAAACAGCCTCTCGATTTTACCTTCGTAGTTCCGCCGTCCAGATCGGAAAATGTAAATGTTAAAATTTTGCAAATAAATGCCGATTCTGAAAGAGTGCTTTATAATATGAACAATAAAGCCGGCGATAAAGTTTCGCTCGATTTAATTCCTGAAGGTGGAATGAAAGTGATCGTACTTATCGACGAAAAAAAAGTTTATGAAAAAAATTATTGAGGTGTTTATGACAGGCGGCGTTAATTCGCAAAAATTATTTTATGCGATATCTTCGTTTTTTTTAGTAGTGCTGATAATTTTTACTTTAAAAATTAATTACGCTTCATCCGCTTCCAGCGAAAATAAAACGGCGGGACACGATATGAATGACGGCGGGAATGACGCCTGTTTAAAAAGCGTAGCTATAAATCGCTCTCATAATTCGCCGTCCATTGAAGCTGAAAAAAGCACACCGGATATAACCGGATCGATAGATGATACGATTGAGCCTTCCGCGGATGTGACAGAACCCGTTGCGGAAGCCGTGAAAACCGTTTCCGTAAAATCATCTAAAAAAACACGTTCAGCCAAAAATCTTCAGGCAGATCCCGCGGCGGTTACTACCCTGGAAAACAGCGTTTCCGTTTCCGGCGATGCTATTTCTTCGATAATATCAATAGAAAAAATAAAAAAAATGCCAGGTTATTACAGTATAGTGGTAAATAAAAGCGATTATACATTAACTCTTTATAAAGACGGAACGCCCGTTAAAACTTATAAAATCGCTATAGGCCGTAATCCGGATGGTGCGAATAAAAAAGCGCGGGGCGATTTACGCACTCCGGAAGGAAATTTTTATATAGTATCGATACACAAAAGCGATAAATGGCTGCATGAAGGTAAATATGCTTACGGTCCATGGTTTTTAAGGCTTAAAACGCCCTGGCAGGGAATAGGCATACACGGCACCGATGAGCCTGAAACTCTTGGCTCTAAAGCGTCCGAAGGTTGTATAAGAATGAAAAGCGAACACGTAACTGAATTAAAAAAATTAATCGAAGAACAGGTTAAAAATTCCGGAAAAAAAGTTGCCGTCGATATAGTTGCAGGCACGCGGTAAATGGACATCTTAAAATTTCTTTTTTTAAAAAGAAAACTTCATTTATTATTATTTACGCTCGCGTTTTTAATTTTTTCGATAAGGCTTTATGACGGGCCTCTTAGAACTTACGATGAATGTTATTACGCGCAGCAGGCTCGTGAAATATTAATAACGGGCGATTTTTTGAGCATGCATCATGCGCTTGGTATTAATTATGAAAACGATCCGTTTTTTTTATGGTCGATGGCTATAATGTTCAAATTATTCGGCGTTAATGAATTTTGCGCCCGCTTCCCTTCCGCGATTTATGGGCTGCTAAGCGTTATAACCATTTTCGCAGCCGGCGCATCTTTAAAAAATTACCGTTTCGGTCTTTTAGCCGCTTCGATACTTGCCACGACATGGGAGTTCATACGCTTTTCCCGTTACGCTCATCTCGATGTATGCCTGGCTTTTTTTTCTACTCTATCGCTTTATTTTTTTATTAAATTCGAAATCATTCGTCAAAAAAAAATATGCTTAACGGCTAAATCTGATAATTTAAATAACTGTTTTAATGCCGGCAGCCGTCATGTTTTATTTTATGCCGCGCTTTGCGGTTTAAGCGCCGGTGCGGCAGTTTTATCTAAAAACCTGCCCGGCGTATTTACGATAATCGCCATAGTGGCATATTATTTAATAAAAGGCAATTATAATTTTTTTTTGACAAAAGAATTTTTGGTTATATTATTTTTCACGGCATTTCCTCCTGGCGCCTGGTATTTATATCAATACGCCGTGAACGGGTCTGAATTTTTTGAAATCCATTTCGTTTATATATTATTTAAACGCGCCTTTTATAATCCGGTCGAAGCGGCGCCCGTATATCAATATATAAAAATTCTTGCATTAACTTATATTCCATGGTTTCCTGTTGCCGCAGCCGGTCTGTATTTAATTTTAAAAAAACGATTGTTTATTACCGATAAAAATACGATTCAACCAGCCGATAACTTTTTATCCAGCGATCGTTGCGGACAAAAATTCAATACTACTAACGTTCTTTACTCATCATCCATGATAAAAAACGATTTATTAATAGTTCCTGTTTTATATGTCGTTATTTATATAGGGGTTATGAGTTTAGCGAGCGCAAAAAAAGGCTGGTATATAATGCCGGTTTATCCTCAAATGTCTTTGATAACAGCTTTTGCTCTATTATATTATTATTCACGCATAACAATTTTAAAAGTACGCCGCGAGCGGATTTTAAAATTTATTTCAGGAGTCCTGTTTTTTATGATTTTTACAATTTTTACGATTTCAGTTCTTCCTGTAGATCTTTACAGGCAGGACAACGCCGGATATAAAAATGAAATAGCTGTCTGGGCACGCACTTTAAAAGACGCGGCTTATAATAAAAATTTTATATTTCAACCCGTCGGATTCGATTGCGATTATTTCGATTATCAACTTCCGTTAGTGTTTTATACGGGTATATTACCGCGCCGAAGCATAAAAGCGTCTGAAATAAAAAAGACGGTCAGGCTTAACCCGTCGGATGCAAAAAATAATCCCGTTTTCTTTTCAGAACATAATAAGTATAATAATATTATAAAAGAATCCGGCTTAAATATAGATTCATATAATATTATCTTAAAGACAAACGATTATGTCATATATAAAATCAATGAAAACTTTTAATCAGAATTTATTATAACAAGAATGATTTTTAAAAAGTTTATATTAATTAATTATCGAGAATTTTTGATTTTTTAAGGCATAATTTATGACCGGCATAACGTAAAAGCGTTCGTAATGTTGAAAGACCATAAATCACGCTATTTTTAAAGCTTATCGATGAAGCGTCATCCATATATTTACAGGGACAGGCTACTTCGGTAATTTTAAAACCGAAATAAACTGCTTGAATTAAAAATTCCTGATCAAAAACAAAATTATCGGAATTTTTCATAAACGGTATCGTTTCAAGCACTCTACGGCTATAGGCGCGATAACCCGTATGATATTCAGATAAATTAAGTCCCAGTACTTTATTTTCACAAAAAGTCAGGAACTTATTCGCTATATATTTATAAACAGGCATACCTCCAGGTAAAGCGCTCCCATCGAGCATCCGGGAACCAAGTACGATATCTGCTTCGTTATTAATAATCGGCCTGACCATCTTTGCCATTATTTTAGGATCATACTGATAATCTGGATGCAGCATAACGACTATTTCTGCTCCAAGTTCAAGAGCGTTTGAATAGCAAGTTTTTTGATTGGCGCCATATCCCTTATTGACCAGATGCTCAAATGTAGTAAGGCCAAGTTCTTGCGCGACCTTTACCGTTTCATCATGGCTTCTGTCATCCACTAAAATTACTTTTTTGACAATATCTTTCGGAATATCGTCGTAAGTTTGAATAAGCGTCCTGGCTGCATTATAAGCAGGCATTACCACAAAAATATCAGGGATTTTAGGCATCGTAACATCTCGATTCTTTTTTAAAACAAATTTATTTGAATATTATTTTTAATGGTTTTAGTTTCCCCTGGTTCTGCGTGAACGAGAACCGGGATAATTATCATATTTCATCCTGGCATCCATTTTAGCTTCTATTTTTTGAAAGCTCTGTTTCATTAGCTCGATTTTATCAAGCGCGGCCTGTCTTATTCCAAAATCGACGCTTTTAAGCGCGGCGCCAAAATAATATTTACCGGTTTCGACGTTATTTTCATCAACGGTCGCTAAATATTGTACCTTATGTTTTGTGGGTTTGGGTTGAATTGAAGTATCGGTGATTGTTTTTAAATAAAATAAATAATTAATTCCATCGCATTTTAAAGCATAAGCCTGGCTTAAACGCCAGTTATAACGGGCCATATTGCTCCAGTGATCGAGCGAGCCGAATAGATATACTTCATAAGGATTTAAAAGCGCAAGAGTTTGATCGAATTTTCCATATTTTAAAAGTTCATCAGCCTTTTTCATTAAATTATCAAATTCGATATCGCTTATATACAGATTACCCTGAGTAGCGGTTGTAGTCGTTTCCCCGCGTTCGCCGGCTTCTAATGAAATACCGCCGCCGCCGGCGAATGCCGCATTGCTATATATAAGCATAATAAAAACAAAACAAAAAATAAAAAACGATGATAATTTAACAGTAAATTTGCCGCTTCTAATTTTCACGTAAATCACTCGCTTTCAGAAATGAAAATGCATTTTTACTTTAAGTTTAGCAAATTTATCATTTTATGTCAAGCGCGCCGTCATTTATCTTTATCATTACCGCTTCAAGCGCGGCGCGTCCTACGGCACGTGATTTATCTGAAATGCTGTAACAATAGGCGCTATCATTACGCGGGTCGATGTCTCCGATTTTAGTATAAAATTTTACTTTAAAATTATCAGGCAAAAGCCCGCGAATTACTCCATCGATTCGTGCTTTAAATACATAATTATTGACGCGGCCGATAGCATCGCCTTTTTTTACATAATCTCCTATTTTATGCACAGTTTTAAAAATACCGTCTTTTTTATTACGCAGCACCCTGTCATGAGCATGACCCATAACGCTTCCGGGTCTGCCGGTATTAGCTTCGGCCTCTCCGCTAATTATAATTCGGCCGAGATTATGGCCGCGGTTAGTTTCAATGACCGCATGGCAGTCATGGTTCGCTTTAAAACCCGGACCGAGCGCAATAACTAAAGGGGCATCCGTTATTTTAGTTCCATGATTTTTTTTATTGACTATAGCGTCTATAAATACATGAGGCCGCAAACGGTTTAATGATGCTGATTCTGGATCGATTATTACCGGAATGTAATCAAATTTTTTAAAGCCTATCAATGGCAGTATTTCATTTATTTCACTACGCCTTGCCGTTACGCCTTCAATATCTATAAATCCATCGGTTATAGCAGTCGAAAACGATACGGTTCTTCGTACCGCCGTCGGTTCTGGCATTTCTAAAATTATAACGGTAAATCCGGCTTTAAACAGACTGTATGCGACACCGCTGGCTAAATCGCCGCCGCCTTTAATAATACATTTAATTTTATATAACATAATTTTTATATTTACCGATACTTTACTTTTTTTATTCTTATACTTAATTACTTAATTTTAAATAATTTCACAATTTAATTAACATAAACATAATCGTTTAATTATGTAAATATTTATATCATGAAATTATTCGGTCATTTGTTCTATTAAAGATTCGATCATATCTTTTTTAGGCGCGTCCGGGTAAAGTTCGAGGTATTTTTTAAAAGCTTCACTCGCCTGTTTTTTCTTGCTTTGCGCTTTAAATGAAAGGCCTAAATTATAATATGCATCATAATATTTTGGATCGTTTTTGATAGCATTTTTAAGCATTTCTACTTCTTTATCGCGCATTCCTTTAGCCCCGTAAGCTTTAGCGAAATTAACGCAAAGCGATGCTGAGTCAGGATTAATCGAATGAGCTTTATCGAAAAATTCCAGCGCATTATCATATTTGCCGAGCGCGCCAAAACAAAGGCCCATTTTTTCATAGGCTCCGGCATGATCTTTTTTTAATTCGATCACTTTTTTAAATTCAGCCATAGCTTCTTCGTATTTAGCATTGTTATAAAGTTGTTCGCCGATAGTGTATATTTCAGTGGGCGATACCATGCCTTCACCGCTCGTTCTGGAAGCGCCATGTACTTCAGTGAGCGATGTTTTTAATTTTTTATCAAGTTCGCTTGTCGATGCGGTTAGCGATAAATTGAATCTGGGCGATTTATTAACGACCGGTTCAAGAGATTCGTCATCGTATTCGGGGATCGCGCCAAGCAATATTCCGCTTGGATAATTCGTTAAATTATAACCGGGAACAAGCTGGTTTGACCTGTGATTTTCAGATGTAGCGTCGTCATTCATGACGAGTTTATCATAGCTGATGGCTAAATTAAGGTGTAGCGCGCCATTGTTGGAATTTTTTTCAATTCCGGCTTTTAAAACATCGACGGCTTCTTTATATTTCGACATTCTATTTAAAACGGCTCCTTTATTTATGTATGATTCGATATGATCATCTTTAATTTTTATTGCATTATCAAATTGAATGACGGCGTCGTCAAGATAATTTTTGTTATTGAATAAAACTC
>CAYQWL010000189.1:0-7245 GCA_964421195.1 uncultured bacterium
GTTGAGCCTTCCTTTCTGGCAGGAAAGAACTCGCCTGTTTAACGGCGCGCCTGCTATTGGTTTTAACGGTTGTTTAGACGCGATTTAATGGAAAGCGGGATTCGGCTGAATATGGCAGAATTGGGGTGTTTTTAGGATGCTGAATCGTTCGATTTTAACCGAATTGGCGTCGCTGGAGGCGAGTTTTGAGGCGGGGTGCGTTGTATGTATCGATTTAATCGATAGTTACGATAATGTGGTGACTTTCATGGTTGGACCGAAATCTCCCGTTTTCTGAGTCTTTCCTGCCGTATGTATCCACATCTTGCCGCTCGCGGAGGCGAAGCCGATAGACATATTCTTCAGCGCGCCGCCGAAGCCGCCCATCTGGTGCCCTTTGAAATGCGAAAGGACAAGGAACGAGTCGTAATTTAAAAAATGCGAACCCACAAAGTTCTCCTTGAGATTTTTGCCTTCGGTGACAGGCAGGCTAATCGAGCCCTCTTCGTCGAGTATGTCCACCTTCGCTATCTTACCATTTAAATTTTCCTCCTTCTAATATCTTTATTGAATACCCTGATTACTTTTTTTTCCGGTTAATGCTTTTTCTAAAACTTTCCAGGCGTTCGCGGCCGAAAATATCGCCGAACAGATGTCCTTTCAAAAATTTATCTATGGCCGGCGCAAACGTTATATACGCACCTGCCGCGGGCGCTCCGATAAGTTTCGTCTGGATCTCGGTTCCGGGCCTCCAGGCTCGTCTTATCGACCGGCATGGGGCTCGCTTATAAAAAAATCTATCATGGAACATATTGAAAAAATGGACATAAACATTATCAGTTTTATCATAAAATCCTTCCTTTCGCTTTCATGTATTTGCCGTTAATATTATCTTACTCAAACTAACCGTAACAATGGGCGTTACATAGCCGTTTCAAGGACCTTTTTACTTATCTCCGGCGTAAGGCCGCCCATTTCCAAAAGTTTCATCTCAATTTTTATTATAAAACTTCGTCATCCGATCCATCGCGTAATTATTCTTTTTAAAACCTCACCGCAACGGATTTATCCGGGTAAATAATACATTCGAAATATTTTATATGCTTTAAAACACAGCTTCCCGATCAAACTTCGAAAACTTTAACCGCCTGAGCGAGAGTGTCAATTATTTTTATCTTCTGCGGACAGGCTTTTTCGCACTTGCCGCATTTCGAGCATCTGGACGCCCTGGCGGCGGCGGGCATGAAAACATTGTATTGAAAAGCTACGGTTTTAAAGTTATCGAACAAATGAAAAACCCGCGTGCCTTATGCGGCCGTCGGCAAGAGCGGCGTCCAGAAAATCGCCGATGCCCGGAGCTTCGAGTTTATTCCAGAATTCGGTCTTAAGAGCATGAATCAGATAAAATCGATACGATCGGTTTTAAGTCTTTCAAGCCGCTCGTTCAGATACCTGTCCATGTCTTCCCTCGAATTTACCAGCCAGCTCGGAAGTTTTGTAGCCAATAATACCTTCTCGCGATATCCGCGGCTCAGAAAATCTCCGACGAAAACTTCGCTCATCCCTTTCTGCATGGGCACGCCAGAATGATAAGGATAAGCGGTATCCAGGTAATTGACGCCTTTATCGATAGCGTATTCGAGCATCTCGGAAGCTCGGCCGGTATCTATCAAATCGTTCCTGCCGTCTTTTACCGGCAATCTCATACATCCGAAACCCAGAATTGACGCTGATTCACCAGTTTTTCCCATCTTCTTATACAACATATGCACCTCCAATTCACGCAAAGCGGATTTTTAAAAATTTGAAATCATAAAATAATGGTAATGCACGAATCAAATACTAAAATGTAATAAATAAATCCAACCGTTCTATCTTAATTGTAAAACATTCGAGTAACACGAAGTCAATAGAAATTTAAAATATATTTTAAATATTGATTTTTTTATATTTTTTTTGTATTATTAATAATCAACATTAAAGTTACTTTGAGTTATGGAGGGTCAAATTATGTCGAACGCCATGCAGAAAATAAGGAAAAAAAGGGAAGAGACCGGCGAAATCGTTTACAGCAGAGAACCTAAATATACGGTTAAAGACATCTCGGAAATGCTGGGACTGTCAAAGCACGCCGTGCGCTATTACGACAACGAGAATCTGCTGCCTTATGTTTCAAGGAGCGAATCGAACATAAGGCTCTTTTCAGATTACGACATCCAGTGGCTGAAAACGGTAAATTGCCTGAGATATTCGGGCCTGCCGATAACTCAGATTAAAGAATATATTAAAATGTGCCTTCAGGGGGACGAAACGATCGTCGAACGCGCGAAGATCATCTTCCAGCAGGAAAAAATACTCGAAGAAAAGGCCAAAGAAATCAAGACGCAACTCGAAATAATAAGGAAGAAAAAAGCGTATTACGAAAAGCTGATCACCGAGAAAGGGATCGACGAGTGGAATCCGTTCAAGTTAAAAGACCATAGGTTTTAATATCGCCTGTGAAAGTTAATTATGGGCGTAACGCTTCATAACCGGCTGGCGTAGAAAGCGGCATTAACCGGGCCTATAAAAAAAGCTGTGGACGTTAAGCATTAGATCCCACGCTAAAGCTCTTTTTTTCAAACAAAGCGGCTCCCTCTACCGCCGCGATCATTCATATTAATCGATACATCTTCCAATTTTAAATCTAAAATTTTAACGAATTACTATTTATGAGTTCATTCCAGATAGTCGTTTTTTTGAATTCAGACAACGATTTTTCAATAGTTTTCAGGCACATTTTTGCCATTTTTTGACTTTCTGGATCTGAAGGCCCGCACAGGTGCGAATAAAATTGCGCGGGCAAAAAATTCAAGATTCCGAAATAATTTCAGGAGAGGCTGCGAAAATGAAAACAAACGAGAAAGCCGTTTCCAGGAGCGAAAAGAAAAAGGCCGAACTCCGCGCGAGGATCGTCGAAACGGCGGTCGGCATGTTCAACGATAAATCGTTCCACGGCGTTACCATGGATGAAATCGCCGACGCGGTCAATATCGCCAAAGGAACGCTTTACAATCACTTTCCGGCGAAAGAAGAAATAGTGGCTGAATTCATAAGGAAATCGTTTACAAGCAGGCACTGCGAAAGGATAATGCGCTTCAGAGAGCTGAAATGCACGCGGGACAGAGCGGCGCACATATTCACCGAGCTGATGCGCGGCGTAATGCGGCAGAAGAATCTTTTCGAAGTATTCATTGTTTACAGGATAAAAAATATAATGTCGTTCAACAAACCCGAAGACGAAGAAAGCGGCATAGGTCTCCTGGCCGCGGAAGTCGTAAGGCTCGGTAAAATCGGCGGCGGCATCGCGGACGGATTCGTCAAAGACCTTTTCGAGTTCACCTTCATCGAGATAGCCAGGGCGTTTTATAATTCCGGCCAAAAGTTCCGTCTGGCCGCGACCGTCAACCGATATGCCGGCGTATTCGCGCGCGGCATAAAAGCGCAAAGGAGTTAATACCGATGCCAGGCATGAAAAGCAGGATCATCAATTTCATAGTGCGCAACCGGCATCTGTTCAGGTGGAAGGTGAGAAAACCGGTCTTCGATTTCAAGTCGTCCATAGAAGATTTCAGGCGCGAGTGCGAGGAAGGCGCCTCAAAATACGCGCCGTCCGGCTTGTAATCTTCGTTCAACAATTTAATAAATGGCTACAATATTGCCGCCTTGATTTTATCGACTATATCAATTCTTCCTCTTGCCGCGTTAGATTTTATGTGCAATTCGAGCGGCGGGACCAATATCGTATGATTATTCCACTTAATTTCTTCAAGACGCGCTTGCGCGTAGGGCCCGAAATCGACGTATCCATTTGCGTCAACCCATTCTTCCGGCTCGAAGGCGTAATCGATCCTGAATCGCCGGTACACAACGCCAAATCCCTTCACCACCCAGCTCGTAACGTGATGAAATGGTTCGCAAATATAATTTCCGACGGCCGGCCGCAGTTTTTCAATCTCGGTTTTATAAGTCATTACATCGATATCGTGCGGCCTAACGTCGAGCCCGCGCGCGTATAAAGCGGCACTGCCGGCGAGCCACCATTTAATTCGGTTATTTTCGTGAACGGAACATATCCATTCGATGGCATCGTCTATGGTTTTTCTATCTTTTCTGGAGCCGTTTTTATCTTTATCCAGATCCAGAAGATAGTTATTATAATTAGTTTCGAGCAACCGCCCGTCGTGGCCAAACATCAGGCCGGCCGGATAAATCCTTCTGTAGATACCGTTTTCGTCAGGCTCAAAATACATCGACTTAAGTTCGCTCTCAGAAACGCCCGAACGGTCCGTCACTTTATAAATATATGAATTGCCTTCGCGGCTGACCTGTACTTTCATGGATACTCCATCGTTAAAATTCAAATTCTGAACATTTTCGTCTTCGATGTGAACGATATGTTAGGTCCCCTATCGACGAAGCCAGAGTCACCGGAGATAAAGAGGGCGACATCCGCCTTTTATATTCGGAATCTATAGGCCTAAGGTTTATTTTTAAAGATATTAATTTTATTTTCATTCGAAAATGTTCGAATCAGGTCTATTAATGGTGTACTTTCTTCTTTTAATTTTTGAAAGTCTCTTGTTATCAAAACTTTTCCAAAATTACGTATACGATCATTCAAATTTTTATATATTATTCAGCTTTCATTATACTATACGTCAGCATTTTATACAACTTTATTTTAACGCTTTTTTAAAATTAAACTCGACGCGGCATATGGTTGTACAATACAATTATAATCAAGTATAAACGGCTATGGTTGGTAAAAATGATTTTAAAATTTCAGGCGCCTATCCGCGGGCTTGAGCTCAAAATAGCCTGCTGCGGAGAATTTAACTCGAAAAAACAATGAGGTTACCATGAGCGTCAAAAAATATCCGTTCAGCCTTACGTCCGGGCTCGAAGCTAAACTTCCGAAACCGTCGCGCGACGGTTTTATATTTGTAGATATCAAAGTTAACGGTAGATGGGAAGGAATACTCGTATTCGATGAACGTCGCCTATGCATCGGAATCAGATGCGACCGCAAAACCCTCGAATACCCTCTGGATTTTTCGTCCGATGAAATAGAAGACGTCCGCCCCGCAAGCATATGGAACCGTATGCTTGCTTTTCTTCCTTCATGGCTCGTACTGGCGTATCCTTACGCATGTTTTTTAATTATTCCGGCGCTGCTGTGTATGGATGTAAACCACGCTCCTGCCGGTTCTATTCTCACGATAATATCGGGATTGATCGCGCAAAAAATATTCATCGAACATTTAAGGGCGTTCTGCCAGACGAATCTTCTTATTATTATAGCCATACTCGGTTTCCAGGCGGCGGCGCTTCAATCGATAATCAAAACACTTTTAAAATTCGGTTTCTACTGGCAGTCGGTCATTTAAATTTTTTCCCCGCTCATCTCCATTTTATCTATGCTATATTGTTTTTAAAATAATTATGATAATCTTTCTTTCTTTATATGTTGCTTACAAAACGGCTTTGAAAGCGAAAATAAACAAATTTTTAAAGCGATTGAAATGATGTTGAGTTTATGTCGGAAAGGGGCATTTATATGGGAGAAAAGAAAAGAAAGCGGCTCAAAGTCGTTAATCGAGTTATAGAAAAAGACATAACTCAAGAAGAAGCGGCTAAAACATTGGGAATATCAGACAGACAAATTAGAAGGATCGTTAAAAAATGGTGATATCAGAGCATATATACCATAGTTTCCATATTGCTTTCCTGAATTTCATGAATATGTGCTTCTTGTGATTCATTTATCCGCGGCTATTATATCATAAAATCTTGAATTTGTCAGCAGCTTTGCCCCGGCAATATTTTAATTTAAAACAATGGCTCTGTTCGCCTGTTTGATTTCGGATATATGTATCCTTTTTCGCCTCTTAACGAATAGTATAATAATTACAGGCTATTTAAAATTCTTGATTTATCATTAAATTTATTGTAAGATTAGTTTTATACAATTATTTTTTAAAAAAGTTGATTAAATTTGGGCGAAGTAAGAAATGAAATTTAAAATTAAACCAATTGAATTTATGCTTTCTGATAGAAAAGATGCAATTGATAATAACTGGAAATCAATTAAATCTTTTATAGAATTAACTGACGATTATTCTCAAAAAAGTCTCGATGGATTAATTGATTTTTTCACATGTTGAAGTAATCTATTTTTTTATTATAATTGCATAACTTATTCTTAAAATTTGAACGCGGCCATAATCATTTAATGAAAGGGTTTGTATGAATAAACATAAAAAAATCTTTATTATATTTATTGTTGTTTTTATTGGCATAATTTGTTATTCTTTCTTATTTGGAAAATTATTTCCATTTTCACCAATAGTTATTGGATTTAATAAACATGAATTTAATAATACTATTATTTATGTTCAAAATGGCAGTAATTTTAATAATTTTAATATAATTGATACATATACAAGTAGTGTGGAATCTTTTCATAAGTTAAAATTTTTAAAAAAACCCGTAATATATATTTTTTCAAACAATGATACATACTTTAGTAGAACAATTACAAAAGCAAGGTTTTACGCTTATCCAAATGGAAGTCTTGTAATATCTCCCTGGGCTATAGAAGAATCAAAAAAAGGTATAATTTCATTAGAAATATATATAAAACATGAACTATCACACGTTCTTTTATATCAAAATATGGGATTAATCGCAGCTTATTATTATCCGCAATGGCTCATGGAAGGAATTGCAGTTTACAGCACTAATCAAATGGGAACCTCCTGGTACCCGGATAAAAAACAGACTTATGATATAATAAAAAAAGGTGTTTATTTTCCTCCATATTTTTATAAAACAAATAAAGAAGATGAATTAAAACCAAACATTGAAAATCCAATCGCTTTTATGTATTCAGAATTTGCTTGTATTGTTGATTATCTTATTGAAAAATACGGAAAAGATAAATTCTATAAATATATGAATAGCCTTTTTACTAATTATAATCACAATGACTCTTTCAAGAAAATTTATAATACAGATTTCAATACATTTTTAGCTGATTTTATTGTTCACGCGAAAAAAAGACTTTCGTTTTTCTTTTAGATGTTTAAAAGTAATGAGTCCACTCTAAAAAGAACAATAGAAATTGAAAGAGGGATAGGATGTATAGTGTTTATTATACAAATTACCCTTATCAAAGCGTAAAAGGATTTTCTAACGGCAAAAAGTATGTGGCTGAATTCGATA
>CAYQWL010000190.1:0-7054 GCA_964421195.1 uncultured bacterium
CGGATAATAAAAAAGCGGCATCAATAAGAATGCGGCAATGGCATAAAATGGCATCGGATTTATTAAAAAATAATATTGATAGCGGTGATAATAAAACGGTAAAACCGGTTAATGAAAAATATCCTGAAAATAGCAAGAAAGTTGAAGTAAGTAAAAAATTAGAGAATGATTCAGATAATGCTTTGAGCGCTTTTGATTCCGAAACGAAACCGGGTACGGCAGATTTAAATACTTTTTTTAAAAAAACTCCATTTGAATTCGGTGTGAATAAATCAGGGAAAAATATAGCTGTTGTTTTAACTAAAACAGATTTAATGAAATTGTCGGTTTATAATGATTCTGATTATTTATACGTTCAGGCTATATTATATTCTGATAACCAAAAAGAAGGTATTAAAACTTTGGAAAGCGGTCATTGCGCGGTTGATCATTCTACATTGCATTTCGATTTGAATGCCGATGGCTTGAAAACTCCTGAAATAGATAAAACTTTTTCCGTGAAACCTTCATCGAATTCAAGAGGACTTTATTATCAAATTATTCGTTCCGAACGTTCCTGTACCAGGCTTTTTCAGCTTGAAACCGGTAATGCTGATATTTCGTATGAACCGATAGACGGTAAAATTGTTCGTATTGATCGATATGCGATTCCGCTTAATGAACTTATGGGTGAAGATAAAAAACGAGCTATTAAACTTTTATATGAGGCCTGGTCGATAGAACCAAAATTTAATATAATTTCGGCTCACAGTAAAAAAAGCCGAAAAGAAACTATGGCAGAGCCTTATCATTATTTTCACGACTATTTGATAGTTCGATAAGATATTAACGTTATTAAATAAAAAATAAATTAGTCTTAATCACAACCCTCATCCTTTTTTAAAAACTGGATGGGGGTTGTGATTTATAATTTATGATTTTTATAAAAAAATAAATTTACCTGATTAAACTTTATATTTTTATGGTGTTTTTTGTGTTATAATTTATATAAATAAGATATTTTTTTCACTATTTAATCATATTTATAAAATAAATTAATTATAATTTATAATGATATATATTAAAAATATCATAATATACATAATATATTACACTAAGAGATAAATAAATAAATAATTAAGTGCTAATTTTTATAAATATTGAGTGGTGGTTTATGGTTTGTGACAGAAATGAAATTGACTTATTTAAAAAGTATTTTTTATTTAAAGATGAATTGAATGAAAAAATTGATTTTTCTTTAGAATGGTATCCTTATATTAAAATCGGAACATTAAAAAAAAATGAAGCTGATTTTTTATTTCTTACTCATAGCTTATTATATGATTTTAAATACTGCCTGGATGATTTAAATTATATCATCAGCCTTTCAAAAAAAATATCTCTTATAATTAATATTGCGTTATCAAGTAATAATATCGAATTTTTAAATAAATATGCAAAAGTTTTTTGCAATATTGAAGCTTTTCTCGCGCAAATATTAAAAATATTATATAAACGAATAAATAAATAATAAAAGATAAAAAAATATTATAACTGGAGGATTTTATGCGTGATAATGCAAATATAAAAAATGAAGCTATTTATAATGAAGACGAATTTGATGAGAATCAGGAAGATACACAGGAGAATAAATATTTAACATTTTATTTAAATAATGAAGAATTTGGTATTGAAATTAAGTATATTATTGAAATAATAGGCATTCAATTAATTAATACGGTGCCTGATATGCCGGCATATATAAAGGGCGTAATTAATTTGCGCGGTAAAGTTATTCCGGTAATGGACGTGAGGATGCGTTTTAAATTTAATGAAAAACCATATAACGAACGTACATGTATAATTGTTACGAGAATTAACGAACAGTTAATTGGATTAATTGTTGATGAAGTTTCTGAAGTGCTTGATATTCCGAAATCTAATATTGAACCGCCTCCGAAGATAAACGGCATAGGCGGCGTTGATGAAAAGGTAATTCACGGCCTTGGCAAGGTTGGCAGTTCAGTTAAAATAATTTTAAATGTTAATAAGCTTTTGTTTGAAAAAGAAATTGAAGATATGTTTGTTGCAGAATAATATATAATGAATAATTTTTTATGTATAGTGTAATGTAAATTTTTATATTTTTAATAAAAGAAGAAGGTGCTGAATGTTTAATACGATTAAGTCGAAAATAGTTTTTTCGGGTATTCTGGCGGTTTTAATTCCGGTAATAATAATTTTATTTCTTATTAATATGGAAAAAAATAATATATCAAAAATAGTCGTTTTAGAAAGTATGGAACAGGTAAAAGAAAATATTCAGGGCGTCGCTCTCGACGCTTTTTCATTATGTGAAAGCCAGCAGGAATTGCTTGCAAAAGTAATGCAGGCGAATATGAATGTTACTAATGATATTATAAAAAATAAAGGAGGATTATTTTTATCGTCGGAGCAGGTTAATTGGAAAGCAATCGATCAAAATAGCCGTAATGAAATTAATATATCTCTTCCCAGGATTAATACGCGCGGTACGTTAATTGCCCCCGGTTTATGGCTTGGCCAGAATTATAGCAAAAATGATTTTACTCCTGTTGTAGATGAAGTCGCCAAACTTGTCGGCGGGACCTGTACGATTTTTCAGCGAATGAACGACGAAGGCGATATGCTTCGCGTCGCCACAAATGTAATTACCGGCGATGGTAAGCGCGCTATCGGCACTTTTATATCGGCGCGCGATGAAAAAAATGTTAAAAATGCTATAATCGAAAGTGTTTTAAGTGGCCGTGATTACGTCGGGCGCGCATTTGTCGTCGATGCCTGGTATATAACGAATTATTCGCCTATTAAAGATGATACAAACAATGTAATAGGAATGTCTTATGTCGGAGTGAAACAGGAATCTGTAGAAAGCCTGCGAAAAGCTATAATGAATATAAAAATTGGCGAAACCGGTTATGCGTTTATTCTTGGCGGCAGCGGCGCTCAGCGCGGGCAATATATTATTTCGTATAAAGGCGAATCGGATGGCGTTAATGTTTATGATGCTAAAGATAGTTCGGGCCGGATGATAGTGAAAGAAATGATCGATCTGGCCAAAAATGCGTCCGGCAAACCGGTTTATTATGACTACTACTGGAAAGACGCTAAAGAAAAGGTAGAACGTAAAAAAATAGTGTCTTTATTATATTTTGAAAAATGGGATTGGGTAATAGGCATTACGGCATATCTTGATGAATTTCAAAAAACCGCGGATGTTATTAATTCCGGAATATATAATTTATATATACATTCGATATATGCGGCCTTAATATCGATGATTATATCACTATTATTGACATTTTTTATAGGCAATGGAATCGGTAAAAATATAGAGGCTACGGTAGCGGCTATAAAAAAATTAACGTCTAACGTCATGGCTGGAAACTTAAGTGAAAGAGGCGATAAAACGCAGGTTGCGATTGAATTCGCTCCTATAATAGAAGGCGTTAATTCCGTTATGGATACTTATAATCAGCCTGTTGAAATGGCGGTTGATTATATTGAAAAAATATCGAACGGTATCATTCCGGAAAAAATCAAACAGGATTATTCCGGCGATTTTAATAAAATAAAGGACGGGCTTAATTTATTAATAGACGTATTAACCGATTTTTCGGTTCAGATGAAAGAAATATATACTCAGCATAAAGCCGGTGAAATTGAAGTTAAGTTAAATCTTGAAAAATTTAAAGGTATTTATAGCGATATAGGCGAAAGTGTTTTTAATACTATAAATTATCATGTAAGCACTATACTGAAAGTTCTTTCGCTTATTGAAGATTATGGCGTTAAAGGCGATTTTACTAAAGAGCTTGAAAAATTTCCGGGCAAACAGGCTATTATGAATAAAATGATAGATGCATTGAAAAATAATCTTGTGAATATTATCGCTGAAACTAAAATGCTCGTTGCCGCCGCGCTTGAAGGGCGATTAAAAATTAGAGGTGATGAAAGTAAATTTATAGGCGATTACCGTGAAATAATAAAGGGCATTAATGATACTCTCGATGCCGTTAATAAACCTGTCACCGAAGCGACTGCTATACTTGAAAAGATGGCTCAGGGCGATTTAAGCCTGGAAATGAAAGGCGAATATAATGGCGACCATGCTATTTTAAAAAATTCATTAAATTTAACTATAAATTCAATGAATGATATTTTAAGCCAATTTATGATAGCTGTAGATCAAGTAGATACGGGTTCGCGTCAGGTATCCGACGCCAGTCAGTCTCTGTCTCAGGTATCCGCCGAATCGGCCAGTTCGCTCGAAGAAATAAGCTCGTCGATGCAGGAAATAGGTTCACAATCGACTCAAAACGCGGATAGCGCAGTTCAGGCGCAGAGCCTTTCGCATGAAGCAAAAATGTTATCTGAAGAAGGAAATTCACAGGTAAAACTTATGGATGAAGCTATGCGCGAAATGAACGAGTCATCTAAAAATGTTACGAAAATCATTAAATCAATTGATGAAATAGCGTTTCAGACTAATTTACTCGCTTTAAACGCCGCCGTCGAAGCGGCGCGCGCCGGTAAGCATGGAAAGGGATTTACCGTCGTGGCTGAAGAAGTGCGCAATCTTGCGCAGCGCAGCGCTAAAGCGGCTAAAGAAACGGCCGAAATGATAGAAAATTCCATTCAAAAAACCGAATCAGGCGCCAAGATAATGTCGAACACTTCTCAGGCGCTCTTAGAGATTCAGAACAGCGTAACCAAGGTAAGCGATTTAATAGGTGAAATAGCCGCGGCATCTAAAGAACAAAAGCAGGGTATCGCTCAAATTAATCAGGGCTTGCAGCAAATAGATCAGTCTATTCAGCAAAATACGGCTACCGCCGAAGAAACGGCAGCCGCATCAGAGGAATTATCGAGCCAGGCGGTTGAATTAAAATCTATGATCACTAAATTTATATTAAAAAATAAAATCAATAATAAAAATGAAGTAATTGCTTATGTAGGTAAAAGAAAAAAATGAAATAAAAATAAAATTTTACTCAGGATTTGTAATGAAATAAGCCTTGCGAATATAAATTAATTTAAATTCGATGTAGTTATTTTATTACAAATTCTCACTTAAATAAAAAAAGAACCGTATAAATACAAATAGCCATAAATATTTAAAGATGCGCCGGACATTTTTCCGGCGCATCTTTAATATTATTCAAACTTTTTAACTATTTATGTAAACGCATTTTATTAAGATTATTATTTATTTTTGACAATTACGGATTGGCAATTCAACGATAAAGCAACTTCCGATTTTTAGAATACTTTTTATATAAATTCTGCCGTTTAATAATTCAACGAGATATTTTGTAATAGAAAGGCCTAACCCCATACCTTCATGGCTACGTGAGTTACTTTCATTGAGTTGATGAAATTCTTCGAATATTTCATCAAATTTATCCTCTGCAATGCCGATGCCAGTATCTTTAACCGCAATCTCAAGCATTTGAATTTCCGGGGCATTCGTTTTACGACAATCGACATCGATTATAACGGAACCTGCATCAGTAAATTTAAAAGCATTAGATAATAAATTAACGAGAATTTGCCTGATTTTATTATGATCGCTTTTTATTAATTCAGGCACGCTGCCAGAAATATTAATAAAATGTTTTATATTTTTATCCGAATATAGTGACGCCGCCATTTCAGCGATATTAATAAGAGTGTTTTTTATATTGAATTCACTTTCAAAAACTAATTGTTTTCTGGCTTCGATTTTAGAAAATTCAAGAATGTTGTTAATAATTTCTAATAAGTATATTGAAGATTCTTTTACTTTTTCGATGCATTCACGTTGCTCATCGTTTAATTCACATAGAAATAAGTAATCGGAAAATCCGATAATTGAATTTAAAGGAGTTTTTAACTCGTGACTGACGTTCGATAAAAATCTTTTTTTTACTTTATACGCTTCCTCGATTTCTAACCTCATTTTTTTTCTGTTTCTTCATTATTTTTATATTTTTTTATAATGGGTTCGAGTTTAATAATTGCCATTAGCATTAGCAAGGAAAGAAATAAACCTGTAATGTTATAAAAATAAAAACTATCGTTTTGAATGATGCCCGTAAAGTAAGTATTATATAATGCCCATCCGCGTCTTGAAACCATTAAAATCAGGGCGAATGTCAATATAAACGCCGTAATACGGTCGATTACTTTGAATAATTTAAACGAATATACAACCGCCGCCAGCTGAACCAGTAATGATGCAATAATAATTACCACTTTAAACCTCTGGTTAGTATTTTTTTCGAATTCAGGTGTTTTTATAACTGGCTTATAAATAAAAAAACTTTATTATAACTGAGTTATTTAAAAAAATCTATAAAATTTGCTCAGTATTTCTTGCCGTATCATAAATAAAACTTATTAAAATAAAATAATATAGCGAAGTATCTTATTTTTCAGTTTAATTCGTTTTATTTTTAGCCATAAGAGTTATATTCGTTAAATAAGCTATTTCGGCGATTATATCGTTGCTGTTATGCAGTTGAGATATTTTTTGATAATAATATAATGCTTCGTTGTAATTTTCAGTTTTTTTATAAACTTTTGCTAATGATTCCATAATTTTTATATTATCTGGGGAAATATCGAGCGCCTGAAGGTAAAGCGTTATACACTGCCCGGTATAATTCATTTCGGATAATAATTCGGCTTTTGCGGTAATAACCTGTAAATTATCGGGGGAAGCCGCTAAAGCTTGATTGAAACATTTTAATGCTTCGTTGTAACTGTTATGGTTGTTTATTTTGCTGCCATGTTCGATAAGCGTTTGCCCTTTGTTAAGCCATACTTCAGCATTAGAAGGTTCTATTTTTAAAGCTCTGTCGAAAAAAATAAGCGCCTGTTTATAGTTTTCGCGTATTTTATGTATAATTCCAATGTTTAAGCAGGCCGTGGAACTGTTAGCGTTATGCTCAATAACTTTATAATAAAATATAAGAGCTTTTTCGTAATTTTCGATTTTAGCATAAGTATTTCCAATATATTCCAATACTTCCGCATCGTTCTGATCTAATAT
>CAYQWL010000191.1:0-1288 GCA_964421195.1 uncultured bacterium
CTCAGAAAATCTTATGGCGGAGCATCGGTCGCCATGTGCAATAAAGACCTCGGCGCGGATTACGTAGTGGCATGGCCGCAGGCGCAAATTGCGGTAATGGGCGCGGATGGCGCCGTTCCGCTTATATTTAAACGCGACATAGAAGGCGCTAACAATCCAGCCGAAAAACGTAAAGAATTAATCGATACCTATGAGCAGCTTACCTGTAATCCTTATGAAGCCGCCAAACGCGGCCTGTGCGATTTCGTGATTACTCCCGAAGAAACCAGGCCTTTCCTCGCATCACTTTTTAGCACGCTCAGAACCAAACGCGAAGCGCTGCCAAATAAAAAACATGCTAATATTCCGCTTTAATTTATACAATATTGCAATTTAAGCAATTTTTAGTTATAAATTAATAAATTAAGTTTGGTATGGGTTTGAAATTATAATTAACCAGGTAAAACAATATGACGGTTCAATAGGCTTAATAAGGAAATAAGGCGGAGGTGAAAAATGGCTGATAATAAAATAGATTCGACCGCGGTTAAAAATAAAATACCTTCAAAAATGCTCGCGGTTGTTACCGCGGTTCTTAATATGCATCTTCAAAACGAAAAACTCAATTTTAAAATACTCGATATAAAACCTGTCCATTCAAGCGATGTAAATATATGGGGGCTTTTTGGCCGCATGAACAGCATGCAGCGCCTGTCAAGAAATAAATGGGGCAGAAAATAAAATTTAAACAATACAATTTAAGAACATTAAATAAAGAATATAAATTAAAGAACATAATAAGAAAATAATTTTTTTTATATAAGGAAAGGTAGGAATATGATTAGAAAATATGTCGTTAAAGTTGGTAAAGAATCATTCGAGGTAGAAGTTCAGGAAACGCCGACGCAATCGGCCGCTCCTAACTTTCAGCCGAATATTATAATGCCGCCTCCCGTTCTTACTGCGCCGCTTCCAACGCCAAAGCCTAAAATTCCGCTTGGCGTCGCGCGTCAAAAATCGCCCGGCGGCGGTAAAACGATAAACGCCATGATGAGCGGCAGCATAATATCCGTACTCGTTAAAGAAGGCGATGAAGTTAAAGAAAACGACGCGGTTATTAAACTCGAAGCCATGAAAATGGAAACGATCGTCAATTCGCCTTTTACCGGAAAAGTAAAGGAAATACTTGTCAGCGAACGTCAGGCCGTTACAGCCGGTGATATGCTCATGGTCATTGAATAAATTTTAAAAATAAAATAATAATTAATTGATTGAATTAATTATTAAATATTTAAGTTAAACTATAGAT
>CAYQWL010000191.1:1388-3646 GCA_964421195.1 uncultured bacterium
ATAGATTATTAATTTATAATTATTACAAATGTAAAAGGAGATTATAAATGCCTAAAATTACTGAAACTATATTTAGAGACGCGCACCAATCGCTTGCCGCGACGCGCGTTGAAACCTCCGATATGATCCCGATTCTTGAAAAAATCGATCAGGTAGGTTACTGGTCGCTTGAAATGTGGGGCGGCGCTACTTTTGATACATGCCTCAGGTTTTTAAACGAAAACCCATGGCAGAGAATTCGTGAATTTAAAAAATACATTAAAAAAACCAAACTTCAAATGCTTTTACGCGGTCAGAACCTTGTAGGTTATAAGCATTATGCCGACGATATAGTTGAAAAATTTATAAAAACTGCTTATGAAACCGGCATTGAAGTTTTCAGAATATTCGATGCGCTTAACGATATCCGTAATATGGAATTTTCAATAAAAACGGCAAAAAAATGCGGAGCTATTGTACAGGGTACGGTTAATTATACCATAAGCCCGGTTCACAAGCTCCAATCTTTTATCGATGTAGCAAACCAGCTTAAAGACTGCGGTTCGGATATTATTTGCATAAAAGATATGGCCGGCCTTATATCTCCAGCTATCGCCTATGAACTAATTTCAAAAATGAAAAAAGAAACCGGACTTCCTGTATGTCTGCACAGCCATTGCACGACCGGCATGGCGCCTATAAGCTATTTTAAAGCCGCCGAAGCCGGCGTGGACCATCTTGACACGGCGCTTTCTCCTTTTTCATCAGGCACCTCACAGCCTACTACTGAAACTTTAGCGGCGGTTCTCGACGAAGCGGGCATGAAAACAGGAGTCGATTCAAAACACTTTAGCGATATAACCCGGTATTTCGAAACGCTTAAAGAAAAATATCAATATCTGATATCGCCGCTCGCTGAAAAAATAGACGTACGCGCGCTTATTTATCAGGTGCCAGGCGGCATGTTTACCAATCTCGTTTCCCAGCTTGAAAAACAGGGGGCCATGGATAAATTCGAAGCGGTTCTTGCCGAAATACCTAAAGTACGCGAAGATCTCGGCTGGGTGCCGCTTGTAACGCCGACCAGCCAGATAGTAGGCACGCAGGCTACATTAAACGTAATTATGGGACAGCGTTATAAAGTTATAATTCAGGAAGTCAAAGATATATGTAAAGGCCTTTATGGCAGAACACCGGCCACCATTAATCCGGATGTCATTAAACTCGCTATAGGCGATCAACCCCGTATAACCAGCCGTCCAGCTGATACGATCGCGCCGGAATGGGAAAAATGTAAAGAAGCGGTTAAGCCTTACTCGGATAAAGATGAAGATATCCTCAGCTATGCTTTATTTCCACAGGTAGCGCTTGAATATTTTGAAAATCTTAAAGATCCTCTAAGAAAAGCAAAAGCCGTTGAAGCCGGAAAACCCGCTAAACCCACGCACCCCGAAAAACAATTCATACTTAACATAAATGGCGAAAAATACGAAGTGGGCATTGCCGAAGTTGCCGTTGGCGGCGCGGCCGGAACTGCCTGCTAATTTTTTATCGATTGGTGTTATAAACATCATAACATAACGACGACAAAGGGGTAGATGTTATAAATGAATACAAACGAATTAAAAAACCGTTATCAAGAATGGCTTGAAAAAGTATATAAAAAATCGATCGCTAAATTTCCTGAAAGGTGTTCGGCATTTAAAACACCATCGGGCGCGGCGGTTAATCCGATTTATACTCCGCTCGACGGCGATTTTGATTATTTAGAAAAACTTGGATTCCCCGGCGAATATCCATTTACGCGCGGCGTTCAGCCTAACATGTATCGCGGCCGTTTCTGGACCATGCGGCAATATGCGGGTTTCGGCACCGCCGAAGAATCGAATAAACGTTATAAATATTTACTTGCTCAGGGGCAGACCGGCTTATCCATTGCTTTCGATCTGCCGACCCAGATCGGTTATGATTCGAGCCATTCGCTCGCATCCGGCGAGGTTGGAAAAGTAGGCGTTGCAATAGATACGCTCGCCGATATGGAAACCTTATTCGACGGAATTCCGCTTAATAAAGTTTCTACATCCATGACTATTAACGCTCCGGCCTCCGTGCTTCTTGCGATGTATATCGCGGTCGGAGAAAAACAGGGTGTGGCGCGTAAAGACCTTGAAGGGACCATTCAAAATGACATACTGAAAGAATATATCGCTCGCGGAACTTATATTTTTCCACCCAGACCTTCTCTGCGCCTTATAACCGATATTTTCGATTTCTGCACC
>CAYQWL010000191.1:3656-7051 GCA_964421195.1 uncultured bacterium
ATACCATCTCCATCTCCGGTTACCACATACGCGAAGCCGGTTCGACCGCTTCGCAGGAAGTCGGATTTACTCTCGCCGACGCTATCTGTTATGTAGAAGCCGCCCTTAAAAAAGGTTTAAAACTTGATGATTTTGCCGCGCGCCTGTCGTTTTTCTTTAACGCGCATAACGATATTCTTGAAGAAGTCGCTAAATTTCGCGCGGCACGCCGTTTGTGGGCCAGAATAATGCGCGATCGTTTCGGCGCTAAAGAAAAAAAATCTATGATGCTTCGCTTTCATACTCAGACGGCCGGTTCGACGTTAACCGCTCAACAGCCTGATAATAATATAATGCGCGTAGCATATCAGGCGCTTGCCGCAGTTCTTGGCGGCACCCAGAGCCTGCATACCAATTCACGCGACGAAGCCCTTGCTCTGCCGACTGAACATTCGGTTACTATCGCTCTGCGCACCCAGCAGATACTTGCTTATGAAAGCGGCGCAGCCGATCAGGTCGATCCGCTCGCCGGCTCTTATTATATCGAAACCGCTACAAACCGCATCGAAAAAGAAGCTATGGAATATATCGAAAAAATAGATCAGATGGGCGGCATGACCGCCGCTATCGAAGCGGGTTACGTACAAAAAAATATACAGGAAGCTTCTTTTAATTATATGCAGTCAATAGAAAAAAATGAACGCGTTATTGTCGGCGTTAATAAATTCGAAGCTAAAGAAGAAACGCCGATACCGCTTCTTAAAGTAGATCCGATTATCGAAAAAAATCAGGTCGAAAAACTTAATAAAGTAAAGGCGAACCGTAACAATGATAAAGTAAAGGCTTCGCTTGAATTACTGCATAAAGCCGCACTCGGAAATGATAACCTTATGCCGCCTATCATCGATTGCGTCAAAGAATACGCATCGCTTGGTGAAATATGCGATCAGCTTAGAAATGTTTTTGGCGAATATAAAGAAAATGTGGTAATTTAAAGAAGGTGAGTGAAAATTATGCGGAACCAGAACGATAAAAATAAAAAAATAAGAGTGCTTATAGCTAAACCGGGCCTTGACGGCCACGACCGCGGCGCTAAATACGTCGCGAAAGCCCTTTCGGATCAGGGTATGGAAGTAATATATACCGGCATTCGTCAGACGCCTGAATCTATCGCCAATACGGCGGTTCAAGAAGACGTCGATATAGTCGGATTGTCCTGCCTGTCCGGCGCGCATAACAGTCTGTTCCCGAAGGTGGTCGAAGAGCTTAAAAAGAAAAATGCCGGTGATATAACGGTTTTTGGAGGCGGCGTTATACCGAAAGATGATATACCGTTTTTAAAACAATCAGGCATAAAAGAAGTATTTACGCCTGGAACGCCCATCCGCTCGATTACGGCTTTTATTTATAAATCACTTGGCATTATAACGGCGGGCCCTGAGCAATATATAAAAAAAATCGATCATATCGGAGTGGCCGTTCCGAGTATCGAAGAAGGCGTTAAATTATATGCCGATGGAATGAATCTTACGCTCGACGGTATCGAAGAAGTAGCCGAACAAAAAGTAAAAGTCGCATTATTTAAAATCGGAGAATCACATATCGAACTTTTAGAACCAACATCGCCTGATAGCCCGGTTGCTAAATTTATGGAAAAAAACCAGGGCCCTGGCATTCATCATATAGCATACGAAGTCAGCGATATTGAAAAAGCTCTTGCCGCCGCTAAAACCGCAGGCCTTCGGTTAATCGATGAAAAACCCCGCTGCGGCGCGCATGGTAAAAAAATAGCGTTTCTTCATCCGGCATCGACGCTCAAAGTGCTTATCGAATACTGCCAGTGCTGTCAATAAATATGCTGATAAATAACTAATAATATATTAAACTTAAAATATACGGCAACCTATAATAAAAAAACATAATAATAAAACTTAAGCGGAGAAAAAGAAATACAACCTTCTTCTCCGCTTATTTTAAAATTAAATAAATAGTTTTATCCGGATAATTTTAAACCGTTAATAAATATAATAATTTTATTTTACGTAATTCATAAAAACACAAATCCATACACATGGCGGGTTACAACTCGTATATTCGACGCGGTGGCGCCTGTGTGCCGGTATTATAATATAAGCTCCGGATTTCATTAAAACGCTCGAAGCGTCATCAAACGCTATACGCGCCTCACCCGATACTAACAGAACCCATTCGTCTTCAGCCTGATCGTACCAGAAACCGTCAGGAGACGTCTGACCGGCCGAAACAATACGCTCTATACGCACAGATTCGTTCGTATGAATAATATCAATAATTTCTTCGGGAATAAAAGACGGTAACGTAAAAATATTATTCATAATCAGTCCTTAATCTTAATCTTAATTTTGTACTTTAAATAATGCTTACAAATGAAAAATATAAAGCAAATACCTTTATATCATAATATACTATTAAAATAATTTTGTCAATAATTTCAAAATTTATTAATTATATAGTTGACTTTATAAATTGATTATAGTATAATTCCTTAAAAAAATTAAAAAAACAAAATTATTCGGAGCGTAATAAGGTGTTTAAAAATTTACTTTTGTTAAAAACAATACCGGAATTTTTTAAGCCCTTAGTTTTATTGTTTATTATTTCTTTTTTCTTTCATAAAGTTTCTTTTTATTTTATTAAATCGTCAAAAAAAAATAAAAAAAATTTCTTTAATTGCTTTTATAATTTATTAAAACTTTTTTTTAATGACTCCTGTCATTCACTTAATTTATATTATTATATTAAGAACATTAAAAATAATTATTTCTTAATTTTATTTTAACATGTTTTTATTATGATTAAAATAAGGTTTAAAAAATTAAAAATATAATAAAGAGGTATATTTATGAGTAAGCAGCTTTCTTTCCCAAAAAAAATCTCTATTTTTAAAATTTTCTCTATTTTATTATTTGTTTTTATTTTAATATCAGGTTATTCATTTTTATTCAGAAATGCCGCCGCGCAGACGGCGTCTTCGGTTGACCAGATCGTAACGCTTAAAACCGGCTTCAATTTCGTCAGCTTTACCGTAACGCCGCCCACTACGCCCGCTGAGTTAATATCGAAAAATTCGAATATAGAAGACATTTATTTATATAGCGCCACGGCAGGAAGTTTTTTGAGCGTATCAGAAGGTACGCTGACAAAACTTGATATCGGCAAGGGTTATATAATTAAATCGAAGGCCGATACGAGCATAACCATAAACGGGCCGCCCGCGGCTAATGTCGGCGATATTACGCTTAAAAAAGGGTTCAATCTTCTCGGCGTTTCTAAGTTGTCATCCGCTTCAGCGGTAAATAGTTTCACCAGATTGCTCAATGCGAGCTCTTCGATAGGCGGTCTTTACAAATGGAGCCCGATTGCCGGCACTTTTTTAC
>CAYQWL010000192.1:0-6995 GCA_964421195.1 uncultured bacterium
GAAAAATTAAAAACAATTATGTAATAAAAATAATGAACGCCGGACGAGGAATGACACACGAACAAATTTCCCGAATAGACGCTTTCATGCAGTTTAAAAGACCGATTTACGAACAGCAGGGGCTCGGGCTCGGCATAATAATATCTAAGAAAATCGCTGAATTATTTTCAGGTAAATTAAACATCGAAAGTGAATACGGCAAATATACCATTATAGACTTCATTATACCGCTCGCTAAAACAAACATCCATATTCAAAAACCAGAATCATCTATTCCTTCCGAAAAACACGCCAGCTAATCATAAACAACACATAGATAAATCTAATCTCACTATAATTCACTATAATTCAAATTGACAAATAACAAAAGTTAATGTATAATTTTAATGTTTTATTTTAAATTTACTCTTATGTATATGTATGTATATTTGTCTATACTTCTATACATTTTCTTATTAATGTTTAATGAGGTGCGCTTTTGCTCGATAAAATTCCGAACGCTAGCTTCATAAAAACCGAAGGTGAGATGATATTTTTTCACGGCGCCGGCGCTGCGGAGTTAATGTCTAATGCGACTTTCATTCAAACCGCCTTTCTCTCGCTCACCAAAAAACTTCCAGACGTCAGGACAACGCAAATGCTCGACTGCGTGTTAATTGCTTTAATGCTCGAAACCGAATCATCGCCGCCGGAGCTATGCGCAAAAATTTATGCAAAAACCGGCGCGAAAATCAATTCGGCTATTGGCGCAGCGGTAGGAGTCATGGATGAAAAACACGGACTCCATATTCAGGAATGTATGCAAATACTTAAAAATTCCATAAGAGACATGCAGGAAATCGGCCTGGTCATTGACGAACAGGCTGAAATTGCCGTACAGCAAAGTCAGGATCGCGGTTCGCTCATTCCGGGTTATTCAACGGGCAGCCACGATACGGATATACGGATTGATAAACTAATCGCAAAAGTTAAAGAATTAGGCTTCGAAGGCAATTATATAAAACTCGCCCGTTCCATAAGCGCGGCATACAAAACCATATTTGGTCTCGATATGCCGCTGAATATAGACGGTCTCGCCGCCGCCGTTTTTCTCGAAACGGGCTTAAATCCCGAATGCGGACCGGCGCTTTTTATACTTTCAAAACTGCCTTTTTTATTTTCTACAATCGGTGAAATTAAATGGAAACCCGCTTAAATACCTGATGAAATTTATGCCAGAATATCATTTCCGTTAAAAAAAGATTCACTTTTTATATTACCACTAAACGTTTTGCCGGCCAATGAATTATTATCGATATATTTTTTTAAAATATCTTTAATAAAATTCTCAATACTCGCTTCAGCTGTAGCCTCATCATCTTCTTCATCATCCGGAATGCCATTAAAATTTTTATCTTCCGATTCGCTTGTTTCTCCGGCCTGAGAAGCTCCCGCGCCGCCCTTAGCGCCGCCGCCGGGGGGCGGACCGCTCATTCGAGGCCTTTCCGCTTTTCCCTCACGAGCCATTTTTTTCATGGCGTCTTCATTTTCCGATTTACTTATCGAACCATCGCCATCGGCATCAATTTCACTAAAAATTTCTTCGGCGCTTTTCCCTCCCTGAGGCGCATTTTCATGAAACACTACAAATTCTTCTCTGCTGACTTTTTCATCGCCGTCCGTATCCATACGTGAAAACATCCGCTCGTGCATCCGCTCGCGCATCTGATTCATCTGTGAATAATCCGTAACTCCTATTCCACCAGTCGAATTAATCATATTATTTCTCCTTCCGCCCTTAACGGACATAAGTTTTTTCTTCACTATAGTTATCGCACCAAACCACAATAAAATTTGTTAATATTAATTAAATTTTCGTTAAGAATTGTAAAGTTAAGTCTTAATTTTATACATTTTTTAATCGCGATAAAAATAACGTAATAGTTTAATCATTTTTATGATATAATATTTTTAATACTTTTAATATTTTAAAATATCAGGTTGATAGATGCGATGAATAAAATTCTTATAATAGATGACGACACGGGGCTTTGCGAATTATTAAACGAATACCTTTCCGCCGAGGGATTTACAATAAAAACCGCAAACGACGGCGCTTCAGGTGTAAAATTATACGCGGGCGAAGTTTTTGATTTAATTATCCTCGATGTAATGCTGCCGGAAATAAATGGTTTTGAAGCATTAAGAAGCATAAGGAGCGGCTCGGATATTCCGGTCATCATGCTTACCGCGCGCGGCGAAGACATAGACAGAATAGTAGGACTGGAAATGGGCGCTGATGATTATCTTGCCAAACCATTTAATCCGCGCGAACTCGTAGCCCGGATACGCGCCGTTTTAAGACGCCGCCCGCACGAAGAAGAACGCCAGAATCCCGCGGCCGGAAAGCAGCCCGAAACCCTGACGGTCAACGACCTCGAAATGGAAATCGGCTCGCATAAAGTAACATGTTCAGGCAAAAGCATCGATTTAACGTCGGTCGAGTTTTATATATTAGAAACGCTTTTACGTAATGCCGGCAGAATGGTAACGCGTGAAATTTTATTTAAAACAGCGCTCGGCAGAGACTGCACTGCTTATGACCGCAGCATAGACGTTCACGTCAGCAAGTTAAGAAAAAAACTCGACCCCGAAAACGCCGGCATCGAGCGAATCAAAACGATCAGAAACGCGGGATATCTCTACATATTAAAATCAAGTTAAACATAACGCCTTAAACAAAGGATGTATCATTATCGATGAAACGAAAAGGTATTTTTATAAAAATCTATTTTGCCTTCTGGCTTTTCACCGTTCTTATAGTGTTTTCGCAATTCGCCTTCGACAGGCTCACTCAATCTTTTCCTCCAGGACCTTTTCATAGATTTCACGACAGTATTTTACACGCTTATGCATCGAGTATAATTAAATTAAACGCCGTCAGAAACAATACCGCGATAGCCGCGGCGGAAAAAAATAAAAACTTTAATCATGCGGACGCTTCAACCGATGAACCCGCCTTTTATGTAATCGACGAAAACGGGACTGAAATCAGCGGAAACCCCCTGCCGGAAGGCGCAAAAACCGCATCGCAAAAGGCCATAAACAGCCAGTTTCCCGGGCACGCTTCTTCGGATGGATGGAAATACTCCGCAAAATCAATAAATGGAGCGGATAATAAAAAATATTCGGTCGTCCATAGAATAAAATTCGACGACCCGGTGGCGGGCGAAACCAATAGACGTATCATGAGGGGGATTTTAATTTTATTAGTTTCGGCTGGAGTATGTTACGGACTCGCGGCTTATATAAGCGATCCGATAATAAAAATGCGAAAGGCCGCGCAATTTTTTTACGAAGGCCGTCTCGACTACCGCATCGATAATTCGATATTAAAACGCAAAGACGAATTTGGTAATCTGGCGAATACATTTAATAAGATGGCCGAAAAAATAGAATCACTTTTAGTACAACAGCGGCAGCTGCTCGGCGATATCTCTCACGAACTTCGCTCGCCTTTAGCGCGTATGAACGTGGCGCTCGAAATAGCCAGAAAACAAAGCGGCGGCGGCGCGCAAAAATCACTCGATAAAATAGCGGCGGAAGCTGAAACACTGAACTCACTTATAGGCGAAGTCCTTTCACTCACCAAATTAGAAAGCGGTATTGAAACTTCGCCGGCGGCCTCTTTCAAACTAAGCGATTTAATAAAAAAACTAACCGAAGACGCCGCTTTCGAAGCGCACGGCGATTCTAAAAAAGTTACTTTAACCCGCTGTGACGATATAATTATCACTGGAAATGAAAAACTTTTAAAACGCGCAGTCGAAAACGTCATACGAAATGCGGTTAAGTACTCCCCCGCTGGCGCTCCGATTGAAATCAGCCTGAAAAAAAGCGAAGACGGAACAAAAGCTGAAATAGATGTATGCGACAACGGATGCGGGGTCGCAGAAAATGAACTTTCTAATATATTCAATCCTTTTTATAGAATTTCCGCTTCGCGTGAACGTAAAAGCGGCGGTAGCGGCCTCGGACTGGCGATATCAAAAAGAGCGGTCCTGCTGCACGGCGGTGAGATCAGCGCAAAAAACCGTGAAAACGGCGGTTTAAAAGTAATCATAACGCTTCCTATCTCATAAAACATAAAATAATATCACGCTTTACACTTTTATAATTCAGTTATAATTATCAGCATATTATTATACTGATTATTATACTGAAATAATTTTTACTTTAAAAACGTTTAAATACAGCCGCAAAATTCAACCATAAATCGAATAACATCTTGATTAACGTTAAATTATGTGCTATATTATATGTAACCGAGGAGGACATATATGTTACGATGTGTATTTCATATAAAAAAAAGCCGGATACGATGGCTCCGTCTTTCATGCCGTAATACGCGTCCGGCTGAAGCAAACGTTAATAATTTTTTTGGTTTAATTAAAAAAAATGCTTCAGTTAAAGGGTTCACTTTAATAGAATTGATGATAACGATAGTAATACTTACAATACTTATGGGATTTGCAATTCCAGAGGTCATTAATCAAATACAAATGTCAAAATATGAAACGCGCAAGCAAAACATTAAGGAAATTAAAAAAGCAATCGACGAACATTACGCCGATAGGGGAAGATATCCCGAAACTTTAAAAGATCTTACAAAAGTCGTCGATAATCCCGTTAAGTATTTTCCTGATGGGCGTCCTAAAACTTATACTCCTTATTTTACCGATCTTCCCATTGATCCGGTGACGGGTGACAGCGGCTGGGAAATCGGGGTTGAATGGAAGGAAAAAGATCCGCCCGACGAAAGAATAGACAAACCCAAAAAAACAGTTAGATGGTACCGTACTTCCAGAATAAATTATCCTGGCGCTCCAATCGAATGCCCGACGGCTAAAGAAATAAAAATAGACGGTATCGATTATGTCTCTGTCGGCATAATTAATGTAAGAGCCAGACAGCATGCTAACCCATGAACGTGATATTTTTTCGATTAATTTTTTTTACCGGCCGTAATGTAATAAAATAAATTTTATTTTTAAGAGGTACGTTTAATGAAAATTATATTTTTAAAACCGCGATGCAATCCTATGTCTGATAATTTCCATATGCCGCGGTATAAAAATGACTTTTGTAAACATAATGGATTCACTCTAATAGAGTTGATGGTAGCGTTAGTTATTTTAACCATTCTGATGGGTTTTGCCATCCCCGAAGTAATAAGTCAAATAAGGCTCGCTAAATATGAAACGCAAAAAACTAACTTAAAGGAAATCAGAAAAGCGATCGACGATTATTTTAAAGATAGAGGCCGGTATCCTAAAAAATTACAGGATCTTACGACAACGACTCATCCTTATTTTAGCGAAATTCCCATAGATCCGGTATCCGGCGCCGCAGACTGGCAGGTCGCCGAAAAAGATGACAGGAGTAAATGGTATTATACTTCTGTAAATGATAAAGATTCCGGCCTTCCAAGATGGGATCCGGGGCCTGAAAGCAGCGTATATCATATACGGGCACGGCCTTCTAACGATTAATGCCGCCGCTATAAACCGTGCTATATTTTAAAAAAACGCCGCCGCGATCAGCGGCGTTTCTTTTTAAGGTAAAAGTGAAGATTGGTGAAGACTGGCATCGATCAAAATGATACATCAGTATATATCAGGCGGCGTAATAAATAACAAAATGGGGGTTTAAATATTAAATTAAATTTTATTTGACTTACAATATATTTTTATGTTAGTATTTCAACGAAAAATTTAAATTTAAATTTCTATTTTTCTTTTACTTTTATATTGTATTGTTATATGTGGGGGTGGGTTATTTAACTGATGAGTAGTTTTAAATTGATTCACAAACTGAAAGGTCATTTACCGATTCTGTTCATTGCGGCTTTTATTTTTATAATTGCGGCAAACGTATCTTTCGCATGGGCAGAAAACACCACGGCGGTTATCATAGATGCCGCGTCAGTGTCAGCCGTTGAAACCACGGCCGTAACCGATACCGTATCCGTAGAAACGGCCGGCTCTAAAACGGAGAATGCCGTTTTAGAATCTCAAACGCCTGAATCTACGGCGGCAGATTCTGCCGTAAATGTCCCGGCCGAACTTAAAGTAGAATATAACGGCAGCGAAGAACATATAAAACTTTTATGTGCTCATATCATAAAAGCACGCAGTCTCGCCGCTAAAGACCTTGAAGAAAACGACGCCCGCTCGCTCGTTTTAGACAGTTTAGCCCAGCTTCCTTTCGAAAAACTTACTTTAAACAGCATATACGATCATGCAGTTAAACTTGGCATGAAACGCTACGATATGTCAAACCATTATTTTAACCCCAAACGTACTAACGTGCTTATAGCCGGAATTTTGTTGCTCAGTTTCATCGGATATTTCACATATCACGCCCGTCAGGGAAAAGATATGTTTATTCGTAAAATCGCCGGCCTTTCGGCTATCGATGAAGCTGTCGGGCGCGCTACTGAAATGGGAAAACCCGTTCTTTTCGTTCCTGGCATTTATGATATGGACGATATTCAGACTATCGCCGGCGTTTCAATACTGGGCCATGTAGCTAAAAAAACCGCTGAATATGAAACTAATCTTTTAGTACCCTGCACGCGTTCGCTTGTTATGTCAACATCGCAGGAAGTAGTTCGCGAAGCTTATTTAAAAGCGGGCCGTATAGATTCATTTAAAGCCGAAAACATACGTTATTTAACCGATGATCAATTTGGATATGTAGCGGGCGTTGACGGCATTATGATGCGTGAAAAACCCGCGGCTAATTTTTATCTCGGTGTTTTCTTCGCCGAATCTTTAATATTAGCTGAAACCGGTCATCATGTCGGCGCTATTCAAATAGCGGGCACCGCGATGGTTCACCAGATTCCTTTTTTCGTGGCCGCGTGCGATTATACGCTTATAGGCGAAGAACTTTTCGCGGCATCCGCCTATCTTACGCGCGAACCCATGCAACTCGGAACGCTTAAAGGTCAG
>CAYQWL010000193.1:0-6971 GCA_964421195.1 uncultured bacterium
CAATTAGCTTGACGCTTTAATATGGTTTGTCTATAATTTTTTATATTTAGAATCGTAAACTCTGTAAACTTGACGAAACCATTTTATTTATGATATAATTAATATGTTTATTATAATTATTTAATAACATTATTAATTAATTGCTTTTAAATACTTCTAAATATTAGTATTTTATAAACTGAATTATTATTTTATGCCGTTTCATAATTTTAGGAGATTAAAAATATGAAGAATAAAATAAAATTACCGTTTAATAATCATAGCGATCTTAATAACAATAAACTTAAGCATTTCGCTAACAATGGAAATGTTAATAATCTCATTAATAAATACCACACACATTCATTAATATTATCAGCAATTTTTTTAATCTCATTTTTTATATTAGTTCCGGCATTATTCCCGCTTACATCATCTTACGCTAAAAAACCTACCCTATTTCTCGCGCCCGGGTATCAGAATACAAATTTAAATATTGAAAAAGCTATCATTCCTATTAATTTTGCAACTAACGAATTTAATCAAAATGAAAGAAAACTTGTTCAAATCAAATCAAAGTTAGATTTAAAAGAATCAATTTATTGCGATGCTTGGATAGCGATACCTATAAAAACTGAAGAACAAAATATTACAAATATGATTTCATATTTAAAAAATTCAGAAGTAGCCATTGATTCAATCAAATTAAGACATATCGCACGCATGAAAAAACTCGAACTCATAAAAGAATCAAATGATAATGATTATTATAATTATTATAAAAATTACGTTATGACGCCTATATTAATATATCCATTCGGTTCAGGCGGCTGCGCAATGGGCCGTACCCCATCTTATATCGGATACAATACTAATTTACAATATTTTTTCAACAGTTGCATTAAAATAACCGATGGTGCTGCAAAAGTTTCCGACCGTATTCAAAACGATACATTATGCCTTTCTTTCGCCCATGAAAACGCTCACGCAATAATGTTTGACATATATTTAAAAAGCTTACAAACAAAATGCAAAAGAATTTCTACCAACGGTCATGATGGCCCTACAATTTCCGATCAAAAATTGGCTTATACCGAAGGATGGGCCGAAGCATTCGAAGCTATATACGGCCAGATGAACCCGCTTCTTATAAAAGAATCCGAAAGAGAAAAATATGCAATAGCCGAATTTCAGTTTACCCGGCAGGATCCGGTACGCCGCAATCGCTATATATGGCAAAATTATAAAGGCAAAAAAAGCGGAATATTAAAAAATGGACTTCAGATAATATCAACAGAAGGTTCCATAGCCGCCACTTTTTTCGATATCATGACGTCGCGCAAAATAGCGGATCCATTTGTAAAATCAATTACAGTTATGTATAAATATAAACCGGCAAATTTCATAGAATTTATAAACCGCTGGGCCGAAGAATTCAATAATGACAAACAAACATTATACAGAATATTTCTCGAAGAAACAAAATATGTAACCATGTCAAATGAAGCCCGCAAGCTTTATTACGACTATTACCAGGCAGGAATCCAATTTAAGCAGGGTAAAATAGATAAACAAAAAGCAATAATTGCCCGTAATAAGTGGCTTGCTTATAAAGAGGAACTTTTCAAAAAAGCCATGGCAGGCGAGCGTATAGACGCTAATGTAGGGCCTGATCTCTGGCTTAATTTAAAAATTCCGGTTGAAAACGATGCAGCTAATGAATATAATATTAATATGTCTTTATTTGAAGCGGATAGCGATTCTATTGAAATATTCAAAGCGGCCGGAATATCCGAACAGGATGTAATATCATTTATCCAAGCGCGTGAAGCTATGGGCATACTGCCATATAAAACCGCTTCCGAAACCCTTAAATCAACGTTTGGCCCGGAAAAAGCAGCAGCATTAATGACAATGTATAACGCAACAGATTTAAATTAACCCGAAAACACAATTAACTTTAATTATATTTTTCGGGTTAATTATTTTAAGCAAAAATATTCAACGCACTTATTATAATCACTTATTTTATCTATATCAAAAACTATTTCAGCAAATTTCGATTCAAACGCCGAACACGGCACTTTAATAATATTATAAACAGCTTCCAAGGCATGCTTTATTCTTTTTTATTGCTTTGTTTTTTATTATTTGATATAATGATTTTCTGATTAATTTTGTGAATGAAAGGTTTTTATGAGTTTTAAAAATTCCGGCGCCGCGTTTTCGTTGAAGGTATGTAATATGGCGCCTGAAAAAGGACGCTGGCTGCTTGTCGCTATAGGCGCGGTTATATTTTTTTTTATAGGCACTATATATTCCTGGAGCGTATTTCGATCGCCGTTACAATCGTATTTTGCGTGCGGCGCCACTGCGGCCGGAGCGCCGTATATGCTATTTTTCGCTGTTCAGGCTTTTTTTATGCCTTTTATAGGGCCGTATATTGATCGACTCGATCCGGCGAAGGTCGTCTGGATAAGCGGCGCTATAATGAGCGCCGGCCTTATAGCGGCTTCGTATGCACGCAGTATTTATGAATTTAGCGCTGCTTTTGGGTTTGTATTCGGACTTGGAGCTACCGCGGTTTATGCCGTGCCGATAGCTGTAGCTTCAAAATGGTTTCCTGATAAAAAAGGCTTCGCTATCGGCCTTACGCTTTTTGGAATGGGTCTGGCCCCGCTGATTATGGCTCCCGCCGCGGTTGAAGCTATAGCATATTTTGGGATTCTAAAAACTTTTCGCGTTATAGGATATATAATTTTTATTGTAGTTATAGTTCTGGCGGGTCCAATTAAATTTCCGCCTTCCGGTTATTTTAGTTCGAATGCCTGCGTCGATAACGGCATTCCTTTCGGGCTGAAAGGTTCTGATACCATTGCTTTTTTATTTAAATCACGCGCGTTTTACGCGTTATGGTTTTGCTTTATGATATCTTCCGCGTCGGGGCTTATGCTGATAGGCATAACTTATCAAATCGCCGTGGAGACATATAAGTTAGACGCGGTTCAGGCGGCTTTCGCCGTGAGCGTTTTCGCTTTTTTTAATGCCGCCGGCCGTCCCGTCTGGGGCATGGTTATAGATTGCGTGAATTCGCGTGCCGCCGCCGCGCTTTCTTTTGTTATAATAGGTATTTCGGCGGCCGCTCTGGCCGCCGGGCCGGTTGAAATCCTATATATTTTTTATTTCGCTGTTCCAGCGATATGGTTTTGTTATGGCGGATGGCTTTCTATAGCGCCTTCATTAACGGCTGATTTTTTTGGCGCCGGTGATTCGAGCCGGAATTATGGCGTGGTTTTTACCGCTTTCGGCGCGGGCGCGCTTATCGGTAATCTTGCGGCTGGTTTCTCTAAAGATTTATACGGTAATTTTATTCCCGCGCTTTATTCGATAACGGCAGGAGCTGTACTTGCTATAATAATAATAACTGCCGCGCTTAAAAAACCCGATTTTAATAATTTTTGATTAATTTATACGATAAATTTTTTGAGCATTATTGACAAAATAAAAATATAATGATAAAATAATTAAATAATTAAATCAGTGGAGGTTTTTATGTTAAATCGTTCTGGCGTTAAATTGATTGTCGTTTTAATGGTAATGGCTTTTGCATTCGTTTTTGCCGGCTGCGGCGGCGGAAGCGCTTCTAATCCCGTTGTAAACGAACAGGTGCCGCTTTCCGGTTCTAATACCGTAATGCCTGAAACAGTTAAAGTAGAAAAAACCGGGGATAGCGTTACTATTAATTATCAAACTTCCGCACCCGTTAAAAAAGCTTATATCGTTACTTCTGATTTTTCGTTTAATAACGCCCCGCTGTGGTCTGAATTTCACGAAGTTAAAACTGAAGACGGTTTAAAGCATACTGCCACTTTAAAAATATCTAAAAAGACTAATTTTATGATTTATAGCAGCCCGCAGGATAAATTTGATAACGGCGGCCGCGGTATCGAAATTAAATAAAAAAATAATTCAGACCGATTTTAACGACTATTTTTCTTTATAATTTAATTTTTATAGTAAAAATATAAAGTACAATAAAAACAACCGTATAAAATTAATGATTATAATATTATTCTGAATATATTTTGAGCTGAAAAACGGGCTGAAAAGCCCGTTTTTTTAATTACTTGCGATTTTCTTGATTTTTTTTAAAAAATTATTGACTTTTTTTGTCCGGGTTGATATAATTATTTTTGTAAGTAGTAAAAAAGAAGAAGATGAAGTAGAAGATGAAGTAGAAGTAGTAGTTATACTATATTTTAATCAGTTTATATACAATGCGGCAGGTTAGGGTTTGAAAGTTCTTTATAAAATGGTTTTAACAGTTAAAAAATCCTCAGAGGATAAAATGTTAAAATTTAAATATTTAAAACTTAATAGGTTCGATAAGTTGCTTAAACATAAATATAAATAATACTGATGTGGAATTCATCTTCCATATTGGTATTTTTTTTTACAAACAACCACATTTATAAAAAATTTATTACAGGAGGGTAAAATGTTCAACCAGAGGTCAGTTTTCAAAAAACTTACGGGTTTATTGTCTTTGATTTTTGTTTTTGCTTTAATGACAGGATGCGGTGGAGGAGGCGGTTCTACGAATGCGGTCGTAAACGAGCAATTGCCGCTTTCGGGTTCTAATACGGTAATGCCGGAAACCGTTAAGATAGAAAAAGCGGGAGACAGTGTTACTATTAACTATCAAACTTCAACGCCTGTTAAAAAAGCTTATATCGTTACTTCTGATTTTTCGTTTAATAATGCTCCGCTGTGGTCGGAATTTCATGAAGTTAAATCGGAGGACGGTTTAAAACATACAGCCAGCTTAAAAGTTTCGAAGAAAACTAATTTTATGATATTTGCCGGTGCACACGATAAATATGATAACGGCGGCAAAGGCATCGAAATTAAATAATAAATTTTCTGTTTTTAATAAAATACACAGAAATAAAAATAAAAATAAAATTCATTTTAAACATAAACTAAGAGGAGTGAATGATGAGAAATAAAATATTAATTGCTTTCGCGTTAATTTTTATAGTGATATTTTCTACGGTTTCGGCTTATGCTCAAACTTCGCAGCAATTGACATTAAAGCCGGGTTTTAATTTTATAAGTTTTTCAACGTCTATTTCTTTAAACCCCGCTCAGTTTAAAGCATTAAATTCATCTATCGAAGATGTTTTTTTATATAGCGTTACCGCGGGAACTTTTTTGAGTATAAACGAAGGTACTATTTCGTTTCTTGCGGCCGGAAAGGGCTATATCGTTAAAAATAGTTCTTCAGCCAATATTACAATTACCGTGCCGGGCAATGCGATTTCGACTATCGGTAATATTTCATTAAAAACCGGCTTTAACCTCGTTGGTTTTTCGAAAGTGCCGGCTAATATTACATTTAAGGGATTAATGAATTCATATACCGTTATTAAAGGCGTTTATAAATGGAACTCTACTGCCAGCAGTTTCTTTTCGGTAGTAAGAGATAATACCGGTACGCCCGTTGAAATGGACGGTTTAGATCCTAAATTCGCCGCCGGTGAATCTTATTTTTTTAATTTAACTTCAGATACTTCAATTAATTATGACGGCACCAGTATTGTCGTGGGCGCATCGCCCGTAGATCCTAACGCGAAACCCGCGGTTATAAGCGGTACCATTAATGCGGCGGCTGACTCGGCGGCCGGTATGGCTAAGCTCGGCCTTAACTATCAGGCTTCAAATGAAGAATTTAACGTTACCCTTGTCGATTATAACGGAAACGTCGTTCCTTCGATATCGCTCGAAGCCGGCGAAACAAATCCTAAAACCGTTAAAGACGGCCAGGCTTATTCGTTTAAAACTAAAGACTTCACCAAGTCATATAAAATTATTGCTACCAGTAAAACTACTACCAATAAAATGCTCGCGACGTTCGTCGGTAAGGTTAAGGAAAATGAAACTGTTCAGCAGCGCGATATAACGCCTATCGCTACCGCGATGAGCATGATATATGCCGATCCTCAGAAAGCCGCCGCTGATTATAAAACCGAAGAACAGAATAAAATAAATGACAGCGCTTTCATGAGCAAATTAACTCCCATAGTGGCAGATCTTGAAGCTAAACGCTCGGCTTCGCTTAAAGACGTTAATTTTTCGAATCCGGCCAGTCTTGAAGCCGCTTATAAAGATGCGATACTTGGTTCAAACAGCGAAACTGAAATCGCTAAAATAAAAGAAGGCCTCGATGCTATAATCGGTAAAATCGAAGCTCAGCTTTCAGTTCTCGAAAAACTTAAAGACGCGCTCGCGCTCGTAGCTACGAGCGGCCGCCGTCAGAACGAAACCTTCGTTAAAGAAAGCCAGAAAAAACTCGAAGATATATTGAAACTTGAAACTCCTTCCGATACATCCAATCAGCAGACTTTTAAAGAAGCGAAAATTTCTTACGGTCTTGTTTGTAAAGATCTCGGCGATATATTTAAAAATAAAGTCACGTCTTCTTCGTCGGCCGGCGCGCCTAATATGATGGCCGCTTATCAGGCTATGGAAGGCGAATTGAATCCCATCGCTAAAGCTGAATATGAAAAAGGTTATAACGCCGTTAAAAATCTTACTTTTAACGAATCAGATAAGTTGAAAGGTTTAGACGAAGCGGCGGCGGCGGCTATTTTGAAAACTACTTCAGAGCTTGCTAAAGAAGATCCGGCGAAGCTCGACGAAGCGAAGAAAAAAGCCGACCTTTTATTGTCAGACCTTGAAAATGACGGCAAGACTAATATTGAATTGCCTACCGGTGAAACTCTGCAGAAAGATAAAATACTCGAAGAAAAAGGTAACGCGCTTATTAACGGCGGCCGTCCGACTGAAGCCGTCGGTGTTTTTGAAGACGTTACTGAACCGCGCGTTAAAAATTTCGGCCTTGGCCGCGCATACTTACAGCTTAACGACCTTGAATACGCCTATAAAAACCTTAAAGACTCGGTTAAAGATATCGTTAAATCATCGAACGG
>CAYQWL010000194.1:0-6928 GCA_964421195.1 uncultured bacterium
CAGAGCCAGTATGATCTGCTGAAAATTCATTTTAATCTCCTTGCTGAATGTAATCATTCACTTATTGTTCACTTATTAAACTATCATAATAGAAACAAAATATAAACTATATAAAAACACACGCTCATTCGCAGCCGATCGTTCGAAAAAACTGCCCGATTACCAAGACAACCCTGACGCCAGTCTAACAATTATCTGAAAGCTTTTTTATGAGCTCATCTTTAAATATTTTTTTTTATAAAAACACCAGAAGAATAATTTTTGCTGTATTTTATCATAAATCATGATAATTTGTCAATAAATCCTTTTTTCAGGACTTTTATTTTTCATTTTTTTAATGTATAATGCTTTAAAATATAAAATAATAAACTCAGGAGATGATATGTTTGAAAAACGAGATAATTTTACAAAAAAAAACATCTAAAAACGGTATTAATAATTTATATTTAGTTTTTTTTATACTTACCATTATTTTATTTTCGACATCCTGTGTTTTCGATAATGGCACGCAAAGCGTTTCGGGACCTTATAAAAATTTAAGCATATATCATGTCAACGATGTTCATTCTCATTTAACTCAAACTAAAGATAACACGACAAAAAAATATTTCGGCGGAGCATCACGCTTAAAAACACTTTTAAATAAAGCCAATCCAGCCGAATCGTTAGTCCTTGTCGCCGGCGATCTTGTCCAGGGAACGCTTTTTTATAATTTTTTTCACGGAGAGGCTGATATAAACACCTTTAATGCTATAGGATTAGACGCTTTCTGCCCCGGTAATCATGAATTTGACAACGGCGCGGATTCTTTTTTTAATTATTATTCTAAAACTTTTTTCCCGATATTAGCCGCTAATTTGAAATTTAAAACAAATCAGGCGGCCGGATCGCTCATAAAACCTTATGTCATCATTGAAAAGAACGGCCTTAAAATAGCCGTAATAGGTATAGACACGCCTCAGACCACCTCTGATAATCCTAAATTATTAAAAGATATTACGATAGACGAACCGGCGGCAGTTTTAAAACATTACGCCGTCGAATTAAGAAGCGGCGTCGATTTAATAATTGCTCTAACACATATCGGTTATAATGAAGATCTTAAATTAGCGTCTGAAATCGAAGACGTCGATATTATAATAGGCGGCCATTCACATACTGAAGTACTCGCGCCAGTCGAAGTCAAAAATAAAAGCGGAGTATGCATGGTAGCCCAGGCCGGAGCTTATCTTAAATACCTCGGTAATTTAAATCTTAAAGTGTGTCCTAAAAACATGCTTTTACCGGGCGAGCCGCGTTATATTTATGAAACCGGTGGTTTAACTTATATAAGCGAAGATATAACGGCCGATCCGGTTATAGAATCAATCGTCGGTAATTATGAAAAACAAATCGGCGAACAAATTAAAGTAAAATTCGCATCTACGGCTAACGTTTTAAACGGCGATATGGCCGATAATCGGAAACGCGAAACAAATATGGGCAATCTTTTCGCCGATGCGATTAAAAATTCATCTGGCGCGGATCTGGCGGTAATTAACGGCGGTAATTTTAGAGAATCAATACAGGGCCCCGACATCACTTACGAAAATATTTATACCGCAGCGCCATACGATAATGTTATCGTTACTATCGAATTAAGCGGCGCTGAATTAATCGAAGATCTCAAAATGACGGCCGGACGTTACGACGGAAATTGGGGCGGTTTTCTTCAATTTTCAAAAGGCATGAAAGTAACATATAATAACCACGCTTTTATTTCAGCGACGCTTAACGAAGTTCCAATCGATGCCGCGCATATTTATAAACTTGCCGCCAGCGAATATATCGCATCAGGCGGCGACGGACATTCAATATTTTCAACTAAAAAACAAAATGCCGGCGCTATGATAAAAATAAGCGATGCCGTTATCAGTTATATTAAATCATTACCGCAGCCTATCGATTACCGCACCGAAGGACGAATCGAAAATAACGACTCCTTATCAAATGCTTATAATATAATGTTCGCTCCCTTAATTCCTTTTAATTTTAAAACAAATTTTTAACAAATTTATGAATTTTTATGAATTTTCATTGACTGAGACATAATTATTTTATATAATACTATATGCAATCTGGTTTGGTTTAAATTAATTCATAATTTTAAATATATTTTAAAGCTCAAACTTAAAAAAAAATAAAATTATCTGGAACTATTTTATTTTGTTTATAGTATTATAACATATTATGTTTTAATCATTAGAAAACATTGATGTTGTCATCATTAATATTTTATATTTTAAATTTATTTTAAAGAAAGGGTGTAAAATTATGAAAATATCAGAATTTTACAATAACCGAAAATTAAAAGGTATTTTCAGATTTCTTGCCATAGCGATAATTACCGCCACTTTAATTACAGGCTGTAAGATAGATGTATTGCTGGCACAATCCGCCGTCCAGGCAGTCAATAATCCGGCGGTAAACGTACTGGCCACATCCCATAACGAATCACAGGCGGTAGATGTTTATTCTAAAATGAATGCGGCTTATGACCGCTATATTAAACTATTACATGAAGGCCGGGAAAATTCTCCCGAAGGCAGTGAAGCGTTCGACGCTTACGCCAGGTTTAAAGCCGAATACGACGAAATAACAACCGCGGCGGCGTCAAAGTCTTCAAAAGCCGCTCCATCCATAGACGGACTTACTGAAAGCATAATCGAAAAAGGCGAAACGCTTGCGAGCAATGTAATCAACAAAGTCAAAGACGACATAACGCCTGAAGACGGTAAAAAAATGTCGCTTTTAGAAAAAGTGGCATGGGGGCTCGCTAAATCTATTATTCCGACGGCCGCTGTACTCGCTTTCGCTTCTTTTGCCGCTTTTCCGATAGCCGGCCTGGTAATAGGCGCAATAGCGGTAGGCGCAATTACTTCAGGAACGCTCACTTATTTATTTGAAAAACGTTCGAATAAATTCCGCGAAAAGAAAAAAACACCCATGGAAATACTACGCGATGTAACCGTTTCAGCCGTAACCGATGGAATACTTGCTCCATTTACTATGGCTACCGGCGGATTAGCGTCAACTTTCGGCCAGGCGTCTTCTAAAGTAATAATTCAAAACGCCGTTCGAGGCGCCGCGGTTCAATTTGTAGGCCAGAGCGCAGCTTCTGGCGCCGGCGGACTCGTAAAAAAAGCATGGGCGGATCATTATTTTCATTATGACGATAAAATAAAAGCTCTTCAAACCGAAGCGCAACAAATATTTAATAATCATTCAGCGGCCGGCTCGGCTCCCCTTTCTGAGGCTGAAAAAGCAAGGCTCAATCAAATAGCGGTTGAAATAGACGAAATGAAAGCTCAGGATTATTCCGCTGATGATTTTAAAAAAGATTTGCAGCGCGCGGCGCTTTCGTCTTTTATAACTGGAGCTCTCGGAACTTCAATGTCCGGCGTCGCCGCGAATTCTAAAGCGGCGAATCTCGCTTCGCTTAAACTTTTTGGCAACACCAGCAAAGCCGGAGCGATAGCTAACTGGGTAACTTCAAATCCGACAGCTTTTCTTCAGGGCAGCGCGCGCGCCACTTTAGAAAAACATTATATCCAGGATAAAATTAAAGAAGTTACGGCGCATCGTGATGAATATCCGCCAAACAGTGTGGCTTATTATTACTATGACAACGAAGTAAAACGCCTTCAAACACAGGATGAATCAATTAATCCCTGGAAAAAAGGGCTCGAAGCGGGCGTGGTCAATTTCGCCGTACAGAGCGTATCACTTGGAGTCTCACTGGGAAAAGAAAAATTAATAGATAAGCCACAGAGGGACAAGCTCGCTATTAACGAAAGATACCGTACGCAATCTAAAGAATGGCAGGAAGCCGATAAAATCAGGCAAAAAATAGAAACTCTCAAAGAAACGAATAAACCCGATCCCGCTAATTACACAGACGTCATTAAATATTCAAAAGACAAAAACGCCTTTAACAACCAGATTAATAAATTAGAGCGGGAAGCTGCCAGGCTCGAAATAAAAGCTGTAGAAGCTCAAAAAATGCCGGATAACGTCAAGTTAATGGAAAATATAAAACAAAATTACACTCACGAACAACAATTAGAACGCAATCTCGAATACGCAAGAATAATGGGACAGGATAATTATTTAAAAGCATTTAAAATAAAGATGCGCGAAACAAATGACGCTTATAAAGATATAAACGACGAACAATTAACTCAACTCGCGCAGGCCGAAATAAACAATCAGAATAAAATCGCTTACGAAAAGGCCCGTTTAGAATTAACCGCCATAAACGAAAAACTCGACAAAGCGCGAATCGTCAAAGGCGCCGATGGTAAAAATATCGACAGCATGGAATCGCTGCGAGAATTCGCGCAAAACGGCGCCGACCTTTCACAGCAGGAAATGCGCGCCATCGAATTTCAGGCGGCCAGAATATCGCCTTCGGTTTATAAAGCGAAGGTCGTTAATTTAAAAATCAGTGAAATGCGTTCAAACGGCGCAAGCGACGCTCAGATAATAAAAGCTTCCGACCAGATTTACGCCGAAGCCGAAAAACAGATGCTCTCAAAATACGGTAACAACTGGTCAAGCGTGATGTACGCCGAATTCGCTTCAAAACAATTAAAACAGATGCGCTATAACGACGAAGGCTATGTCGATCTCAAAAATCAGCTGAAAAAGCTCATAGGTGTCGAAGCGCCTAAAAAAATAGAATCAGATCTCGTATCGCATTACAAAAAAGAAGTCAATTCAAGCATCGAAAAAGAATTAATGCCTGATTCGCAGTTACTTTCAGGCGACGATCTTGGTTCGCTATTTATAAATACTTCATTATCGACGCTGTTTAAAAAAGTGATCATCGAAGAAGGCTCTTCACGGATTATGGATTCGGCTTACGGCGGAGTCAAAAATACGATAAGCACTCCGATCAACGCAATACACAATAATATCGTAACCCCTGAAGAGGCATCGATAATAATGCAAAATCGCGGCGGCCGTATCGATAATTAAAAAAATGCGAAATCAAAAGCCGCGGATCAATAATACATAAACAACATTAATAATTAATATAAATAATTAAAACCGCCTTATGAATCTTTTAACGCTTTAAGCGATTATATAACTTCATTAAGGCGGTTTTTTTTATTTTATATTCATCCCGGCGGCCGCCATGGCGGCCGCTATATGTTATTAAACGCGATCTTTACTGGGCGAGATATTGAGATAAAATATCGTCCATATCAAATTTTCGTTCCTTCTGAATATTATCGATAATAGAAGTTACGTTATCGTTAAAAGTCGGCCTGTTTTCTTTATAAATAACGCCTGTATAAAGCGTTTTAGTATTTTCAGCGACTTTAAATGCCTCCACTTTATCCCTCGGATCATAAAAATATTCAGGAAGCGGAACGCATCTTTCCTTCATTTCCTTAAAATAATCCATTCCGCGATAAGTAACACACGGCGACACCACATGAATAAGAGAAAATCCTTTATGTTCGATACCCTGTTTAATAAGCCCGGCAAGCTGGGTAATATCGCCAGCGAACCCGCGCGCTAAAAAGCTGACGTTATAGGATAAAGCTAAGCTTACTATATTAAGCGGAGTGTCGATAGAACCATAAGGCGTGGTAGTAGTTTTTAATTTAAATTCAGAAGTCGGCGAAAGTTGTCCTTTCGTAAGGCCGTATATTTGATTATCCATAACGATATAAGTCATATCGGTATTACGTCTTGCGACATGCGGCATATGTCCGCCGCCGATAGCAAACCCGTCGCCGTCGCCGCCGGCCACTATAACGGTAGTTTCAGGCGAAGCCATTTTCACGCCAGAAGCGATAGGAATCGCGCGGCCGTGAACGGTATTAAAACCATAAGTAGAAACATAACCGGGAATACGCGATGAACAGCCTATACCGGATATTACGGCAACTTTTTCCGGTTCGAGCTGAAGCATATCGAGCGCGCGATAAATAGCGTTGACAACGCCATAATCACCACATCCAGCGCACCATATAGGTTTAAGACCGGATTTATAATCGCTTATTTTATATTTTTTCTCAGTATTTATTTCATTCCCGGCCGTATTATTTGACACGCCGGCAGTTTGAATTTGAGTTTGAGGTGTCATTAAAATGCCTCCTTTATAACATTTCTAATTTCTTCTACCGTAAAAGGCGAACCGCCCGAACGTTTATATAATTTAATATCATCGGGAAGGCCGACAAACGATTTCAGATAATAATAAAATTGTTTCGAATAAGACATTTCTATTATCAATGTTTTTTTCAAAGAAGAAATAAAACTTTTTAATTGCGCTTCGGGAACGGGAAAAAGAATTTTAGGAACGATAGCCTTTATTTTATACCCGTTATTATTGAGCATTTCAAGAACCTCCATAACCACTCCGCGCGTCGAGCCCCAGCAAACAATTCCACAGGCAGCATCCTGCGGGCCAAAAGTTTCGACAAGATCATCCTTAAATTCTTCAAGTATAAGTTCTAATTTTTTAAACCGTTTTTCATTCATTTTTTCGTGCATTTCAGCATCGGCCGAAGGCGATCCTTTTTCGTTATGCTCGATACCGGCGGCAAGATACATGCCTTTTTTCACGCCAGGCCAGCTCATTGGCACCACGGGATTAGTTCCAAGGCGATAGCGTTTATAACCATCATCAAATATTTTTTCATCGGGTAACGGCCTTTCATAAACCCGGCCATACCATTTATTTTTTTTGATTTCATCTATTTCTATAGAAGTTTTACGCTGCCCCACAAACTGATCGGATAATATGATCGCGGGCATCTGATACTTTTCAGCAAGATAAAAAGCTTTCATTGTTGTTTCAAAACAACTTTTAACCGAGTAAGGCGCCAGCACTATTTTAGGCGCATCGCCGTGCGTAGCGAACAACGCCTGC
>CAYQWL010000195.1:0-3980 GCA_964421195.1 uncultured bacterium
ATGCTGTGTTCAAAGATGAAAAATGGATAATTAAAGAGCTTTGGCATAACTCCAAGTCAGCAATTTTAGAAACTCTGGATATTGATTCGGTTTCGTGTATTGACGAAGCTGACAAAGACATTTACGAATCGGCGCAAAAATTTTTACAGGAGCAGGAGCCTAATTTTTCGTATATAGAAGGCGGCGAACCGGCCCTGGCGGATGAAATACTTAAAGATCCGCAATGCTACAGGGGCAACGGCATGCAAAAATTAAAAACGATAATCGAAGAGCTTCAAAATAAGATAAACGAAAGAACACGCGTTGAAATAGCGGCTGCGCGGCAAAAGATAGACGAATTAAAAAGCTGCGCCGCCTCGATGAGTCAATTTAATGATCTGGAAGAAACGAAAAAAAATGAAATATTAAAAAAATTCGACGATTTCAGCGGCTCTATCGAACGGCATAAATTAATAGCCGTCATCAGAGACACTTTAAGGCGGTTCGAAGAAACCGATTACGCAAAAATAATTAAGGATATCGGAGTGATATTGCCGCCGCCACCACCAACTCCTCCTCCACCGCCGCCGCCTTTGCCGGACCCGAAGCCCGAGCCGGTCATCGTGAATAAAAATGAAATATCGTTAAGCGCCCTTAATATCGGTTTCGATAAAAAAGAGATCAAAGATAAAAAAGATGCCGGGCGTTATATAGACGCTCTCAAAAAAGCCATAGAGGCTGAAATTAATAATGGCAAAACCATAATAATATAAAATCGAATTTGAGGATAAGTATGGACACTTCAAAACTGAAAAAATTCGCTCAATATGCCAGGCGCACTCTTATCGAGCAGGTATGCTCAAAAATGAAAGCGGCGCTGGCGGAGGACGGCCCGGCGCGCCGTGAGAATCCGGCCGCGGTGAGCGATTTAGAAAAGCAGATCAGCGCGAACGGCGAAGATAAAGTTATTGAAACGGCCGCCTACACATGGTTTAACAGGTTTTGCGCGCTGAGGTTCATGGACGCCGGCGGCTACAACCGCATCAACATAGTATCGCCGCTATCCGGCCAGACTCAGCCGGAGATACTCGCCGAGGCCAAGATGGGGCATATCGACGATGAAATGGTGTCTGAAGGCGCCGCTCGCAAAATATCGGCGCTGTTAAGCGGAAGCGCTCCGAGCCGCGAACCGCAGGCCGAGGCTTATCGTATGCTCGTAATCGCCTGCTGTAATTACTATCATAAAACTATGCCGTTCCTCTTTGAAAAGATAGCCGACTATACGGAGCTTTTGATACCTGACGACCTGCTTTCGGGCAATTCCATACTTACGGCGGCGCGCGAAGCGATGACTGAGGATGACTGCGTCAACGCAGAAATCATAGGCTGGCTTTATCAATTTTATATTTCGGAAAAAAAAGATGAAGTATTCGAAGGCCTTAAAAAGAATAAAAAAATAACGCCCGAAAACATTCCGGCCGCCACTCAACTTTTCACGCCGGCCTGGATAGTAAAGAGATCAAGATATGCGATCCGGCCTGCGGTTCGGGCCACATGCTTGTTTACGCATTCGATCTGCTATACGCTATTTACGAAGAAGAGGGTTACGATCAATCGGAGATAGTCGAAAAGATATTGAAGAAAAATCTTTACGGCATTGAAATCGACGGCCGCGCGGGAGTTCTTGCTTCGTTTGCGCTGGCGATGAAGGCGCGCGGCAGATATAAGCGCTATTTCAAAAATCCCGTCCAGCCAAATATATGCGTATTAGAGAATATTTCTTTCAATAAAGAAGAGCTTGAAGATTATATGAGCGAGGTCGGCCGCGATCTTTTCACTATTAATTTTGAAACTACGCTGAAGCAGTTTGAAGAAAGCGACAATTTCGGCTCGCTGATAAGGCCCGCGCTCAGTAACGTCGAAGATATCCTTCAAATACTGCGCGCAAGGGGCATCGAAGAAAAATTATTCATATCAAAAACTCACGAAAAAGTATTGAAAGTATTGAAACAGGCCGATTATCTCGCGCCGAAATATCATGTGGTCGTGGCTAACCCGCCATATATGGGCGGCAAAGGGATGAACGACGATTTAAAATTATTCGTTCAAAAGAATTATCCAGACAGCAAAGCCGACCTTTTCGCTATGTTCATGGAGCGAAACGGAGAACTCGCTTTTAAAAAAGGGTCGGTAGCGATGATAACGATGCAGAGTTGGATGTTTTTATCATCATTTGAAAAAATGCGCATTAATATAATTGAAAATCAGACCATAACATCGATGGCCCACTTAGGCGCAAGAGCTTTCGACACTATAGGCGGAGAAGTTGTTTCAACTACATCTTTCGTAATAAGAAATTATCAAAACCCTGAATATAAAGGCAGTTATATTCGTCTAACGGATGGCAATTCCGAAGCGGAAAAAACCAAAATGCTTAAATCGGCTATGCCAGATGAAAACTGCCTGCAACCCGCAAATTATTACCGCGCCTCCTCCTCCGATTTCAAAAAAATTCCGGGAAGCCCAATCGCTTATTGGGTGAGCTCATCAGTTCTTAGCTTGTATTCAAAAGGTTTCTATATTGAATGCATTGCAGATATTGCTGTTGGATTACAAACAGGAAATAACGGCAAATTTATTAAGGAGTGGCACGAGGTATTTTTGGATTCAATCGGTTTTAATTGTTCGACAGCTCAAGAAGGATTACTTACGAACAAGACATGGTTTCCGTGCAATAAGGGTGGAAACTTTAGAAAATGGTACGGAAATCACAATGAAGTTATTTATTGGAGTGGTGATGGAGCTGCAATTAAAGCAAACACTCCAAGTGCCGTAATTAGAAATGAATCAACTTATTTCAAGACAGTTGCAGCATGGTCAAAAATTACTTCAGGTGGGTTAGTTTTTCGATTTTTTCCAAATGGATTTATTCACAATGATGCCAGCTGCGTTGTATTATCCGAAAATTATGAATCACTCATTTCAATAATCTCAGCAGTTAACGCTAAGACGACATTAATAATATTTTCAAATTTCAATCCGACTTTAAATTTTGTACCTGGTCAGATGGCAAAGTTTCCGCTACCAATAAATTTGAAAGAACGTTACAATCACTTCTCAAGATTTGGATTAAAATTAATCGAAATTGCAAGGTCCGACTGGAACTCCTACGAAACCTCCTGGGATTTCACCAGATCGCCTTTATTAGAAGTATTGAATATATCTGAAAACAATATCACAGCAGAGAGCAACATCGATAGCGAAAACAACATTAATATAAAAAGCAGTTTTAATGCAGAAAACGATATTAACACTAATAGTAATATTGACCTTAATACTGGCACTGTTATTGATAGTAATATTAGCATTAACGCTAATGTTAATATTAATTCCAAAGCCCCGGAGCCTCGCCCGCAATCAGAAGCGGCCCCTGAATTCTCCACTCTCTATTCTCCACTTCAACCGTCCCACTATTCACTATTCACTATTCACTATCCACTATCCACTATATACCCCCGTCTCCGTTCCCGCTGGATTGAAATGACTATGGAGATGAAGCGCCTCGAAGAGGAAAACAACCGTATATTCATCGAAGCATACGGCCTGCAGGATGAGTTAACGCCGGATGTGCCGCTCAACGAAATAACGCTTACCTGCAATCCGTATTACCGTTACGGCGTTACGGCTGAGGTTGAAAACCCCTGCGAAACCGCGCGGCCGGGCAGCGGCCAATCTTCGAAGGCAGATAACTTTCCCTTAAACAGCGCGCTCGAAGAGCGCCTATGCGCCGACACTATGAAAGAGTTCATATCATATTCAGCCGGCTGCATGTTCGGCCGCTACGCGCTCGATAAACCGGGGCTTATCCTTGCAAATCAGGGCGAGACCATCGAAGATTACATGAAAAAAGTTCCCGAGCCGGTATTTGCGGCCGACGACGATAACGTGATACCGATGCTTGACGGCGATCAGTATGTGGCTTTTATTCAGGATGCAATCTG
>CAYQWL010000195.1:3990-6836 GCA_964421195.1 uncultured bacterium
GACGGCGAGTGGTTTCCAGACGATATAACCGAGCGGTTCTATAAATTTTTAAAAGTAACATTCGGCGAAAAACATTTCGAGGACAATTTGAAATTTATAGAAACAGCCATAGGCAAGGATATCAGGAAATATTTCACGAAGGATTTTTATAACGACCATGTGAAACGCTATAAAAAGCGTCCGATTTACTGGCTGTTTACGAGTCCGAAGGGATCTTTCAACGCGCTTATTTACATGCACCGCTACCGTCCGGACACGGTGAGCGTCGTGTTAAACGATTACCTGCGCGAGTTCAGGACTAAATTAATTTCGCAGAAGAGCAATTACGAGCATATAAGCATCAGTTCGAATTCGTCGGCGTCGGAAAAAACAAAAGCTATCAAAGAAATCGACAGGATAAAAAAGATCATATCCGAGCTCGACGATTATGAGCGCGATGTATTGTATCCGCTCGCGGCTAAGCAGATAGAAATAGATCTCGACGACGGCGTTAAAGTCAATTATCTCAAATTCGGCGCGGCGTTAAAGAAGATAGCGGGGCTCGAAGATAAAGAGGAATAAACCCTGATTCAGCCGTTTAAGGCTATAAGGAGGCATGATGGAAGCGATAAGAACGAATATTTTAATTAATTCGGAAACAATAACCATACCGCAGCTGAAAAAATTCATAGGCAAAAAAGTTGAAATTATATGCATAGGAGAGGAAAGCACGAAAAAATCCCCGGCCAGATTAAAAAAATTCTTCAGCCTCGCCGGCAAGATCAAAATGAGCGCTAAAAAAATTAACGAGTTAAGAGAGTTGAGCAAAATATGATCCTCGTCGATACTAATGTGATTATTAATTAAAGGTTGATATTATGAACGACAGAATAATTCAGGCGCTGAATAAACTCTTTGAACGCTCGCGCATCGTATTCTGGAATGACGCCAGATGCGAGTTGCGCCCGGAATTCGAAGCGGTAGAAATAGAGGGCGTTCGCAAGGCGGAGATCAAAAATAACGAGTTCGGCCTTAAATATAGAATACTGCGCGAGGCGCCGCAGGATAAGTTTTTGCTGTACCGCGAAGGGCCGGCGCCGCTCGAAGATAAAGACAACTGGCTGCTCGACCTGGAGCTCGCCGGAAGCGAGTTCCGCGCTGATCAGGCTTCGCTGTGGCTCGGAGAGATCGGGCTCGGCAATGAATTAATCGGACTGGTCGAAAGCAGCGCTTTCTTTTTTAATTCGGCGAAGAGGCGTGACGCGCTTAAAAATGCCGTTAACGCGGCGGACTCGCCGGGCGCCGTAAGGCTTAAAATGCTCGCTGTATGCGCCGGCTGCGACTCCGATATAGAAGAGATCGCGCTGGAGCTTTTGAGCGAATCAGCCGAGGGACGGGACGATAAATTCAATTTAATTAAAAAGTCGGCGCTGGATGAATTTTTATTTGAAAGGCTCGGCAGGATATTCGCATACTCGTCATCGGCGCCCGGCGTGAAAGACTTCGGCATCGAGTTGTTTAAATCGTGCTACGCTATGGCGTGCGGGCATAAATACGCGCTGAACGCCGACGCGCTTGTTTTATTTAGAAGGTGGAAAGACGACAGAAGGCATGCGGCGGCTTTTGAAGCCTTCGCGGCGGAATGCGCTGAAATATTGGATATAACGCAGCAACTCGCCGGAAAAGATTTCAGAACGCTTATCGAAGTGGATTATTTTAAGCAGATCGACGAAAAGATAATATGCGATCTTATCGATATAGCCGTTCAGCGCTCAGCGACGGCCGCCGATATCGGCGAGTGGTGCAGGGAGCGCCGCTGCTGCAGATGGTATGATAACTATAAACACCTTTACGAGGCTGTTAACTACGCCGCGCAATTCACCGGCGCGCTCGAGGCGGCGGAAATAAGCGTTGGAACCATGGCGGAAGCTATCACGCGCTACTGCAATCACTGGTTTAAAATAGATCAATATTACCGCAAATTCATTTACAACGCGAGGCGGTCCGGCGAGATAACCCAGTTGGAGCCGCTGATGAATATTATAGAAAATCTATATACCAATAATTTCGTAGTTAAACTAAACGACCACTGGCAGGCAGCAATCGACGGCGCGGTTAAATGGGACGCCGCGCCGGTAACGCCGCAGAGAAATTTTTTCGATAAATTCGTGAGGCCGTTTTTAGAGCGGGATAATAAAATATTTGTTATAATATCGGATGCGATGCGCTATGAGATCGGCGAGGAACTGACTAATTTGATCAAAAAAGAAGACCGCTACGACGCTTCGATAGAGCCGGCGCTCGCCATGGCGCCGAGTTTCACTCAACTTTGCATGGGGGCGCTTCTTCCGAATAAAACGCTCGAAATATCGGCGGATGACAGCGCAACGGTGCTGGTTGACTCGCAGAACTCTCAGGGCACTATTAACCGCGCGAAGATACTGGCGGCGGCGGTCGGCGGCGGAAATGAATGTAAAAGTAAAAATGGAAGTGGAAGTGAAAGCGAGAACGGCGAGGGAACCGAAGGCGTTAATGGTGGCGGCGCGGCGGCAGTGCGCGCCGAAGAAGTGCTCGGCATGAATAAAGCCGCGTGCGCTTCGCTTATACGGGATAATAAAGTGGTTTACATTTATCATAATGTGATCGATAACACCGGTGATAAGCGGGAGAGCGAAGAAAAAGTCTTCGACGCCGCCGAAGAGGCGCTGCGCGAATTAGTGAAACTTATAAAAAAATTAACCTCGGCTAACGCCAATAATATTATCGTAACGGCGGACCACGGCTTTATTTATCAGCAGCGGCCGGTTGACGAGACCGGTTTTACCGAATGCGATACGGCTTCTGATACGATTTATTATCATGACAGG
>CAYQWL010000196.1:0-6832 GCA_964421195.1 uncultured bacterium
TTTCCAAGCAATTGATATAATTCTTTTTCCGACATTGTTACTAACTGATCGATCGATACATTCGCATGGTTGTTTTTTTCTTTTTTTCCTGGCACCGACACACTGTCGGCTGAATCTTCTATTTGATTGCCAAAAAGCATTGCCGAACGCTGATTGCCGGAAAAACTACCTGTGCCAGCACTATTTTTCAAGTTTATATTATTACCGCCGCCGGCTATATTTGTAATTCCAGACACTATATCGCCGTCACTATACTTAGCTTTTAAAGTTTTAGAAGTTTCAATTTCCTCTTTCGAAGACACATTTTTTAATTTATTATTACCGGCAAATAAGTTATCGTTTAACTTGCCTGAAGCTTTACCGCGATAGTATGACTGATTACCATACACTCCGGCGCAATTACTCATTATTTTTGCAAGTTCTTTTTTCGTCGATTCTCCTATGGCTTCTTCCATAAGTAAAGAAATATCATGAGTGTTTCTAAACCGACGAGCACATGCCAATATTATACGATCAGAACACGACGCATTAGGCGATACGCCGTTAATTTCAGAACAGCACTGGCTTACATCTTCGATACTTGCATTAACAATCGTACCGGGCCGTTCAATATAACGAGCTATAGTATTAAAATTATCCCTGCTGTATAACTTACCGGCAAGCCTTAAAAGCCCTTTTAATGTTCGAATACGATAGGCGCTATTCATTATGATTTTCTCGACCGCTTTAGCATTTCCGAGCGACGCATCGGCCGCGCGCAATATATCATCGACCATAGCGTCATCAGGATGATAATATGGATGCGGCGGCATCGGCGGATTGGATTGATAATCGTACGGTTGATAATCGCCTGACAGATAATTGTCTGACAGATAATTGTCTGGCAGATATTCACACGGCTTCTGAGAATACAGATTATTATTTTTCTGATCGAAATATATAATCCGGCCAACCGCTTCGTCATCAGAACTACCTGACCAGGCCTGGCCGCAATGAGGGCATTTGCCGCCGCGGGCGGCATTACAATCCGGATAATCGCCTGGTTGATTGTAAGGCATATTACATTGCGAACACTTATGAAAATGTGCTCTTCCCTGTGGGGCCACATGCGCCGATGCAATTGAAATCGACGCCATAAGGACTAAAAAAATAAAAACAACGCCAAGTATTTTTTGGAATTTCATACTTTTTCCTCCTTTACTTCTTGAAGTCTCAAAATTTTTAAAAATTTAAACTGCCTTTAATTCACTCAATTACCTGAGCATCATTATTTTCTGATCTGTTTCGGCAGATATTTTACCAGCGTATAAATAAATTGCTCATGAGAGAGTATAACATGCTTACCCTTGCCGTTCATATCGAGAGCGCCAAGTACAAGATGCACTACCGGGAATTCAAACTGCTTATATATTCTTCCATTAGATTCTACATCGGTTACCGGTAATTTTTCAAGCATTCCAGGATAATATTTCGCTATGTTACGAAACATCGATGCGCGCTGGCCGAACGGATTTTTCGTCATTTTATTTAAAATGCCTGAACATTTTTTAAAATCGCCTTCTAATTTATCTCCAACCAGAATGGTTTTTACAGGCTTTGTTTTCAAATCATTGCAAAGCACTATAGCATATAAAACGACTTTATCGAGAGGACGGCCGTTATAATTTTTAATAACATCGATAATCATTTTCGAACCTTTAGGTTCGACTACAACGCCAGCTTTACCCATTTTTTCTATTTCTTGTGAAGGATTGCATATAACCGGAACCGCTCCGGCCGCTTCACAATTATTCACAAAATTTTTAAGATGCGTCCGTGGTATTAATACATAATATAATTTTGAATCATACGAAAAATTTTCACCGGCAATTGATTTCGGTTCATAAGAATAACCGGATGATTTTTCCAGTTCCGAAACCTGATTTCCCAGCACTTCAAACAGCTCTTTTTCCGACATTGCCATTAATTGTTCTAATGTCGGATTTACATATTTGTTTCCTTCTTTTTTTCCTGGAACCGACAGGCTGTCAGCCGCATCTTCTATTTGATTGCCAAACATCATAGCCGCCCGCTGATTACCCGAAAAATAACCGCCTTCAATGCCAAGCATCTGAACGCCCTGACCGTTAAAATTAGTTATTACTCGATCTGATTGAGGCAGCAACTGCTTTGAAAAATTATAGTCAGAATTATCATCGGCTAAAACTACGTTAAAATGCGACAGCACAAATATCATTACAGCCATCATAATAAAATATTTCTTCATATTATATCCCTCCTTAATTTTAATTTGTAAGATAATAATATACTTTTTCATATTAATCTATAAAGACATATCAGTAAAACATTCAAAACACTAAAAATACTGTGATTCATCGCCATCGGCCCCATAATAATCATCGGCCGGCGGATTAGAATAATCCGTATCTGAAGAATCCGAATCAGACGACGAATATGAATCGTCATCAGATGATGATGACGAAGGGCTGCCGTGATCATCATAATAGCCGCCAGCCGGCGGATTGGAATAGTCCGTACCGGATGATTGCGCTGAAGAAGCGGATGATGAAAACGAATCGTTTGAATCGTCATTCGAAGACCCCTGACAATCGTTATAATCAGGATCAGAATTATAAGGCGTCGATTTTTTAACTTTTTCACCTGACTTTTTATTCAAAATTATAGATTTAAAAAAATTATCAAGAAAAAGCGCCCAGTTAGTTCTGGCAAATTTTAAATTATAATAATTCGATGCCGGTTTCGATTCAGGAAAATAAATAGCCAGGCCTGTTATATTTTTAGTATATAAACCTGAAGCGCCATTTTCAATAACGAGCGGATTCTGACCCGATGCGTATAAAAAAAGCGTTTCGCTGATAAGCGTTTGCAATTTAGAGTCTTTTACATTGCGTTGAAGCACTTTTAAAAAATGTCCGAGATCTATATTTTCAGTATAATAAAATGATTGCGTGAAAGGCAATACGCTTCTTTTTATAACATTATTAAAAGAATCGTCCGCGGTAAGCTCAACCATTCGACGGCAAAGCGAATTAAATTTTTCAACAAAATCGTCTAATCGTCCAATATCAATAACTGACTGGGTCGCGGTTTTACCGTTTGAATTATAATAAGCAATATAGCTTTGCGCCATTAATTTTGAAAGCCGGCGGGAATCCATAAAAGGTTCCGCCGTTAAAGGGCCCATAAAAAGATCATAAGCATAACCATCGCCTGGAGCAGTTTCTTCGGATGCGACACAATATTTCACATAATCTTTAAATTCATAAACCACTTCAGCCATTTGCATTAAACATGCGTCCATAAGCAATATGTCGAGCTTTTTGCCTATAATGCCATAAATAGAAGCCATAGCGTTACCAAGTTCGGCCGTCGAAATATGATTTCCTGATTGATCGTCATAAGAAATTCCACGCTGCCTTTTCTTCCAGCCAGAGCCATGATTCCATATATCAAGCATATAATTTTTAGCCGGATATTTTTTTACGCACCATGCAACAAAATTTACAAGATTTTTCGCGTTACCCATATCGATATCGCCGGATTCTTCAATTACTTCTGACGTTACTTTATTATCGTCATTATCTTTCGTAATAAATAATTTACGCGCCGTAGAATTTTCACGGTCCTGTAAAACGATAATATTTACCTGATCGCTTGAACCGATTCTTTCCATTTCGTTAATATCTTTGTAACCGAAAGAATCGAGATTATTATCGCCGTTAAGATAAACCATAATCGTCCATTCTTTAGCAACGGCATTTTCCACGAATCCTGCCGTTTCAATACTTCTGGCATTTACATTAAACGCGGAAAAACACAATATATTAAAAACCGTCAATGCTATAATCAATATATTTTTTTTCATATCCACTCCTGTTATTAATTTTGATGTAAAGTTTTTACCATTTCATCCCAGTTTAATTCAGAAAATTTTAAATATGAATATTGCTGGTTAAAAACAAATTTAGGAAAATAAATCGCTATTCCCGTCGCATTTTTCAAACTTTCACCCGTAAAAACTTTTTTAATAACAGCTTTCGAGTAAAAATACAGGGCTTTTTCAAGAATATTTTTTATACTTTCCGAAGAAGTTTTATTATAAAGCATTTCAAGAAAATGTCCGAGATCGATATGTTCTTTATATTCAAAATACTGAACGCTGTTTAGCGCAGATCTGACCGATGAAGACTGTTTTTCCATTTCAAAAATTAAATTATTCGACAGCTCATCAAGCGCATTTGCCAGATTTTCAATCATCGCGCAATCAACCGCGGAAAGCGTGGCTACTCCTTTATATAAGTAATAACTTTCATAAGCGCCGCAAACGAGACGGGCTAAGTTTTCAGCGCTCATGTAAGGTTCGGCTGCGAGAGGTTTTAATATAAGATCATACGGCCATCCATTGCCAGGCACAGTCTCTTCCGACGCCACTACATATTCAACGTAATCTTTAATTTCATAAAGCACTTCGAACATCTGCATAAGGCAGGCGTCCATACCGAAAATATCTATTTTTTTACCGGTTATTTTATTTATTTCCGCAAGCGCAACGGCAAGCTGCTCAATCGATATATTATTGCCTGATTCAAAATCAAAAGATATGCCCCTTTCAGCCGGTGATATTTCGCTTTTTACCCAGCCATTGCCATGGTTCCAGACTATTAAAAAATATTTTTCAGCCGGATAATTTTTTACGCCCCATGCGGCGAATTTTATTAATTCTTTATAATCTCCCATATCAACTTCGCCAGGCTCTTCGACAAGTTTAGATGATAACTTCCAATCATCAAGCCAGCTCTCTTCATCCCGCCGGGTAATATAGTATCTGCGGGCCGGCAGATCGCACCTGTCAATTTGAGTAATTATATTAACATCGGCGCTGCTGCCGACTTTTTCCATTTCGATAACATCATAAATACCATATCTATCCAGATTATTATCGGCGTTTATGTATGCCATTACGGTCCATTTTTTTACCGCTTCCGCGCCGAATGCATATTCAGAAGCAAACGGCATTAATAAAATCATAAAGAATAATAATAAAGCGAACCCCGAAAAATTTATACCGCTTAAATTATAAAAATAAACTTTTTTCATGCTATTTGCTCCTCCGGTATTCATCAGTCAAGCCTTTCAACATACGCTCTGATAAAATCCGCCCAATAATTTTTGCTGAATTTTAACATGCCATAAGCAAGAGGCACGGTATTTATTTCCTGTGGAAAATAAATGGAAAGCCCATTTGAATTAGCTTCATATTGAGTATAATGAATATTAGCGATTACAGCGCTCGATTGCATACCGCAAACAGAGGCCATTACCTGATTGGCGGCATCGGTAAGCCGTTCGTTTTTACCGAAATATTTAATCAATAGCTGACATAAATGTATAAGGTCAAAGGTATTGGGATCGTAATATTGAAGTTCGGGTATTAATTTATAGTAAATAGTCGTAACAAAGTTCGGTTCATCGACCATTTTATAAAGTTCACATGCCAATTGATCAATTTTTTCATAAACCACTTCAAGTTTCGAGCAATCTATAACGGAATGAGTTACTGGAACGCCGGCATCTTTATATTCATTATCGAAAGCATAAACTATGTTTAATGCTAATTCGCGGGCGGTCATCGCCGGATTTTCAACGAGCGGTTTCAATAATTTATCGTAAGGCCATCCATCGGCGGGCACCGCTTCCTGAGAAGCTACTATGTAATTAACATTATCTTTCAATTCATAAGCCACTTCCATAACCTGCATCTGACAGGCGTCCATGCCAAATACATCAAGATTCTGACCGAGTATTCCTTTTATTTCAGAAATCGCTTTACCAAGGTCGGGAGTATTTATATAATTACCTGAATCATAATCATAAGAAATGCCTTTAGGTTTTTGAGCGCGATCGCGTTTACGATTTAAATCTCCAACGAATTCCCAGCCGTCGCCATGATTCCATATATCAAGAAGATATTTTTCGGCGGGATATTTTTCAGCGGCCCAGCGGACAAATTTCACGACTTCACGATAATCGCCCATATCAATTTCACCCATATCTTCAATTACTTCGACTTTACCTTTTTTAATAAATAATTTCAAAGCAGAAAGCGCTTTTCTATCGTGTAATACAACTATATTTACGTCGTCGCTTGAACCTACTTGCTTCATTTCGCCGATATCCCCAACATTCCAATCCGCATAGCCGTTCAAATTATTATCGCTGTTTAAAAATACCATAAAAGTCCATTTTGCCTTTTTTTTGCCTGAATCTACGTCCTGACCGGCAAACGCGCTTTCATAAAAACCCGCAACCAATAAAACCATAATAAAAATGATCGAAATTTTTTTCATACAACTCTCCCCTCATTTTTTTCATATTAAAAACATTAAAAAATTCTAAATGATACCAGAATTTAATTAGGATACCTTTTCAAAAATAAAAATGTTTGATTTATTATTAAAAATTTTTTAGTCTTTTTATAAAATTTCATTATATTTTTTAAAATTAACCAGGTTTATTAAAAAATTTTAAAAAATATTTTTTAAAGCAAACCTTTAGCATAAATTATAGGTATTATTATGTAACATGATAATTTATTAATACTTTAATATGATATTTATATTTAAAATAAATAATAGTTAAAACTTATAGTTAATAATCCACGCACACAAAGTGATGGTATCATGATTAATTCTGATAACTATGTAGATAAAACTTATATTGACGGCAATATAGCATTCGAGGCTGGAAACTATATAAGAGCCATCGAACTGTATGATGTTGCGCTTTCAATCGATATAAGTTTTATTAACGC
>CAYQWL010000197.1:0-6770 GCA_964421195.1 uncultured bacterium
GGGGCATTTGGTTTTATTTTTTATTTCTTTACGCCCCATTCTGATTAATTGATTGATGGTTGGCATTAATATCCTCCTTTTTGCCGTTATTTTTATCGACTTTTATAATTCAAGCTATTTACGAGAATAAAAAACATTATTGATCGTTAAAGACCATCAATAATGTACGCTTTCGTGATATATCATACCGTCGAGCGAATAAATAACTTAAATTTCGTATTATTATAGTAAAAAATCTTTGTTTTGTCAAGTAAAATCAATATTTATTTTTATTAAATTCAAGTTTTATAACATTTATGAATAAATTATGGTCACCGGTCTTAATTTTTTTATATTATTTATCATTTTTTATAATAATCAAAAATACATGCAATAAAACAAAAAAATCCACCGGCAGGCGGATCATAATAATAAAACGACGGAATTAAATCACGGCCGTAAATATTCAAAAACTACCAGACTGATACCATTTCGGACATATCTTTTAATTTCTTTCATTCCAATTTTCAACGCAACTTTTTGCGCGGCAAGGTTATCCGTTCCTGTATAAGAATATACCCTATCGAAACCAGAATAAGTGAACGCATAATCACGGCAGGCGGCCGCCGCTTCAGCGGCATATCCGCGCCCGCGATAACATGTAATAATATGAAAACCGATTTCAGGAAGAAAGCTGCCATCTATATCCTGCATTGTAATACCGCAGTCTCCCACAAAAACTCCGCTTTTTTTTTCAATTACCGCCCATAAACCATATCCGCATTCGGCGTACCTTTCTATATTACGTTCTATCCAGGCATTAACTTCGCGCGCGGTAAAAGGCCGGGGATAATATTTCATTGACTCTTCATCGGATAGCACCTTCGATAATTCGGCCGTATCGGTCAATTCAAGTTCTCTCAGCACAAGCCTTTCCGTCTCTAAAATAACATTCATAAACTTTAATCACCGCATTTCACAAATAAAATAATAACATAATTATTTACATAATATCTCCATATTTATTTGTCATAAATATTGCATTTTATAGGCATATATTATATAATACTTTGAAAATACTTTTTATTTCATTAAAACCGATGCAGGCTGACGCGAGCGGCGCAGGATTCGCAAAATAGCTGACAGCGGACGCGAAAGGAAATTTATGGCCGGACAAAAAATTAAAATGAAATATTCAACGCGGGACTTCAAAAACATGAACTGGCACGATAATTATATTCATTCATTCGGCTTCAACGCTGAAAAATTCGAATTAGTACTTGATATTGATTATATCTACGACTGGCTTGACGGAGAAGGCGCGAATTACAATTTTTTAATATCTCCCGCCACGCTCACTTTTCAAAATGTATCGAACTTAAAAATAAATTTAGACTGGAAAGAATGCGCTCTCGATCTCATTATTCTTTCGATAGACCGCCTGAATCCGCGAAAAACCGCTAACGCTAAAATGACCGAATATGACTGGGAAATATTAATAAGCTGGCCTGAAGGCGAAATATCTTTTTGCGCGACCGGGTTCACCCAGATTTCACGCGCCGCACCTGCCGTTTTTGACGAACAAAAAATAACGAACGAACGATATCTTAAATAAGCTTACTATTCCTTCAACGACTTCCTTTTTCAGTAAGCGCCATATCGTCAGTATTATTTTCTTTAACTCCCGCGATTATATCATTAATATTCTCCGGCTTTAAATCTGCTTTTCCGTCAGAGCCAGGCGATATTACAAAAAATCCGCCAGCTTCATTTACGCCATAATTATAGCGCTTGCCGGTAAAACGATCAAAAGGCATCTTCACTCCGGCGCAGTCAAACGCGCTATCGAGGCCGGACGGAAACGCGCCTTTTTTATGTTTATAAATTCTGACGCAGGAAGCTATTTTAACAAAATCAAAATAAACAAAAACCTTCTGTCCAAGTTTATAACCTATATGAAAAACCGGAATACATAGCAGCGTAAAAAAATTATTATATTCGCCTTTCCTGATTTTTTCGTCGATAGCTCCCAGAGCCGCCAGCGTTTCAATTCCAGGATTTTCAAGCACTGACGCCGCAACGCTAAACGCATGCGTTAATTGCCTTATGCCTTCCCGCGCATAAAGCCGGACCAGATTAGCCGCAAAAGGCGAACCCGCGATCTTTGACGTCAGAATATGATAATCTTCAGCGGAAAGCAAACAAACCCGGTCTTCACCGTTAAAGCGCGAGCTATCAAGTAAAGCTATTGTTTCAATCATAAGCGCCGATTCTTTTTCAGCCAATTTCAAAGCCGGACCATATCCCTGCATACTTTTTTCAATATTTCCTATCGCCTTCAATAAAAAAAGCAAAGTCTCTTCATTAAATTCAGATATCGACATCACTTTTAAAACAGCCCTCAGACAGCCTTCATAACAGGAACCAGAAATAACCTTATCGCCGAACGCATTTCCGTTCGGATCAGGGCTGCGCAATGCCCTGGCAACCGATACAATTTCAATGTCGTTTAAATACGATAACATAACGATAAGGGCTTTCAAAGCGGCTTCGCCGCTGCCCCTCGAAGCAAAATAATAAGCGGAACACGAAATAACTTTTGTCATTTTCTTTAAATCATCGATCGAAGAAAAACGAAATTCCAGAGTTTTTTTCTCTTCAGAAGATAGCTGATTAAATAAGCCGTCAAAATTATCCAATATTTTAAAAAATGCTTTTTCACCGGCGCTGTTTTCGCCGCACCTGTCATTAAATAGCAGCATAGCTTTTTTTAAAGCTTCTGCCTGATGAAGATAATAAGGCATAATGTAACATTCATCAGTATTCCACATGTAACAATAACTTTCAAGCGCCTCATAGGCCGCGGCCTGCGATTTTTTTTTAGAATCGCAATGCCCTGGCGCCGGATAAAATAATATACCGGCCATAAATATAAATGCACATAAAAACGTGATTATCAATAAAACCGTATGATAACGCGCGCGAATAAAACCATAAATAAAAATCCAATCGATAAAAGCAATTGCAATTTTTTTTACCATAAAGCCTCTTTTACTTTCCACGCAGACGCTTGTTAAAAGCATGCCTGTCGCAGCTCATTTTATAAGGGCCGACCGGCCCGCCGCTTTCACTTTTTAAAATATAATTTCCGCCCTGCGGGCAGACCGGCATTTTCCGCAAATAACCCGATTCTACTAAAAATTTCATATCGAGAAGCTTTTTAGTTTTCGGATTATCGGATAAATAACATTCCGCGGCAGCCTCAACGGTATTCATAATAGCGATACAGGCGCCGGACGCTTTTTCATTTTTTTCTTTTATCGAAAGCGCCGGCGAAGTATTTGAAACCGAAAAAAACTTATCGCTTAATTCAATATACCTGTCCGTATTTTTTATAACGAAAGAAAAAACTTTTCCATCAATTTTATATTCGATTTCCGATAAAAATAATTGAAGTTTTCTAAAAACTTCCGGACCGGAATTCCAGAAACCGGATTCAGACATCCGTTTTATATTTTTCATTTCCGGCGCCGCCATAAGAAAACAATTCATCAAATCTTTATACCCGACAAGCACCTCATAACCCGATGCACAGGCTTCAATATCTTTAAAATTAAAATTAACCCTGCAATCATCACCGTTTAATACAACCAGCTCAATCCAATCAAGTTTATTAACAACTCCGTCTAAAAGTGAAAGCCAATTTCGATTAATATATTCGAGCGCGCCGCAACGCACTTCACCGGTCATATAAAGCCGGGCCGATGCAACCGGCGAATATTGTATTTGAAGCCCGTCATTTATAAATTCCTTCACGCCGTCTATAAATTCGGGCGTCATATTTTTTTCTTCAGATATAACTACATAACCGCCGGATGCTTTCGCGCCAAAACCTCTATCTGAAAGCTTTCCGCCGCTGCGGCTATAATTTCCGGTCATAAGCGAATTTTCAATTTTTAAAGCCGCTTCGGCGGTAAAACCGCCGGATACTATATAAAAAAATTCCGGATTCCATAAAGCCTGTGAACCGGATTCATTTATCTTTAACGCGACGGCAACAAAATTCGGCGCCACGCCGGATTCTTTTAAAGCGTTTATTAAATCTGAGAAAGTCAGACCTATTGAATTAACCGCCGAAAAATCGTCGGATAAATTAACCTTTGAAAATACGCCGGCCGTATTTTTCAAAATTTCATCAAAACCAACCGCAATTTTTTTAATATGCGAACGTTCGTTAATAAAAAATAAAATATCACATTCGGCAGCCGGCATTTTATTATTTACAGCATACGCCCGGCCTGAAAATAAAATTAAAGTTAAAATTATTAACGGAGCGGTCAACCGAAATAAAACAACATGACATAATTCCATTAAACCTGAATATGCCTGTATTTTTTTTATATCGTCACGAACATTTTTATTACTACAAACATAATCGATTATCATATTACCATTTCCTTCTTAATAACTAACAATTTATTTAACACGGCCTTTTATACTTTCAACCGCCTCTTTGACCGCGGGTGACGTGGTAATCTGATCGAGCATATCGAGCACGAATTTAACGGGAGACGCTTTAATAGACGCGCCGCCCGATATCGATTTTTTATCGTAACTCGCATGCATTGCATAAACATTTATAAATTTATTTATATGACGGCCGCTAAACTCCTGAGAATTTTTAGCCGCCAGATCGTTTACGGCAAACTTAAACTTATCAAAATTCATATAAAAATTCATGAATGAAGAAGCCGGCCATTCTATTACTTTTTTAAACTCCTCATCGTTCGAAAGCGTCGCCTGTTTTCCTGCCGAAGCGTTATAAAATTTTTCAAAAGTTTCCTTTCCGGAAGATATTATTAGAAAACGCCCTGTATGGCCTATAACAAGAGAGAAATTTTTTATATATTTGTCCATACCCGCAACAGCGCTCGTTTTCACCTGAACTCCGGCGATAGTATCAGATTTAAAATCAAACGGCGAACCGGCAAGTTTTAAAACTTTTTCAAATTTATCAAAAAATTTCCATACGGCATCCTGACTTTTCGAACCCAGTCCCATGCAAAAATGGGGAGAATCAGCCAGAGTAGCAAAAAAAAGTTCTCCACTCAGCCACGACAGAAGATCTTCTTCTACCGATAATCCAAACATCATAGCCACCACTGGTTTTTCGGCGTCTATCATCGGCTTTGCAAGCTTTAAAACCTTATCGCCTATATCGAAATTAAAGTTTATAAAAGCCGCCGTATCGGCCGGCAATATGCTGGATATATGAGACGCGCCTTTAACGCCGCCCGATATTAACGCTTTTATTATGTTACTTTTTTCATAAGCGTTACGATCTTTTAAATCTTTTAAGTTAATAACCCATTTCGTAAAAGAATTAACGAAATCGGGGCTCAAAACCGAAGCAAAAGAAACGCTCGATAAATAATCGGCCTCAGCCATACTTCCGTTTTCAAGCGCGCCCTGACGGTTGACCGCGCCCTCGATATATAAAAATAAATTAGCGTCAGCGCCAATTTTATCCATATCCGCCTTAATCTGTTTATTGGATAATGCGGTTTTATCAGATTTTAAAGCCTGCGCTGCCGATTTAACTATTTTTTCAGTCCTCGCGGGATCATACTTTTGATAAATAAAAAAGCCGCTAAAATTTTTATATTCAAAAACGCGCGGTTCAAAATCTTTAAAAACATGTTCTTTATATTCCTCTTCTTCTTCTTCGAATTGAATTGACGGAGATGACATTTTTACGCCGTCAACCATTGCGTCGGTAAAAGTAATTTCCTTCTCATAAGGAAGAACCAGTTCTTTAGCATGATATTTCGAAGTCAACACCATTACGCGTTTAAGCTCGGCCGCGAACCCGGCCGCATCCTCAGCGCCGGCAAAACCAGCGTTTAATAAAACGTCGGGCGGCCGCTTAAAATCTTTTAAATTTAAAAAAACCGAAAGAGTAAAACTTTTTATTTTTTTTACCGATTCAAATATTTTTTCAGGAAATTCCGAGCCCGTTTTTTTCTTAAAAGCCTCTAAATAAGCCTGAAAATCTTTTTCGCCTTTAAGCGTATCGATTAATTTAGCCAGAGCCGACTGGTGCTCGGGCGAAAGTTCGATATGCATAAAAAAAGGCGTGTCGGACGGCACACCTGGCAACGAAGTGATTCCGGCAAAAGCGCCGGCGGCGGTCAAAAAAATAGGTATAACAGCCAGAATTAAAGCTTTAATAAACGTTTTTTCAGTCATTTAAATCGCTCCTTTCATTAATGAACGACATTTCAGAATACCGGCGCTTTCATAAGCCCTGCGTCCGCGCGAGGCCGGTTATTTAATTGAGATATTAAAATATTTTAATGACATGAATAATTAAAAAAATTAACCGGGAGGCCACATTAATAAACGGCCGGCAAGAACGTGAAAATGAATATGAAATACAGTCTGCCCCGCCGCGCGGTTGGTATTTAAAACTACGCGAAATCCGTCTTCGGAATATCCTTTTTCTTTCATCACCCTGGATATAGTCTCAAATACTTTATATAAATAAGAGGAATACTCCGGCTCTATTTCAAGTACGGTAGATATATGCTTTTTAGGTATCGCCAGCGCATGAAAAGGCGCCTGCGGGTTTATATCTTCGAATAATAGAACCTTATCGTCTTCATATATTATTTTCGACGGTATTTCTTTATTAATTATTTTACAAAAAACACAATCCAAATAACACCACGCTCCTTACTCGTTACATTATCACAATAAAATATATCAAATTTAAATGATATTGTCAAAAC
>CAYQWL010000198.1:0-6707 GCA_964421195.1 uncultured bacterium
TCAGACGAAAATAACGGCATCTTAAAAAATTCTACGGAAAATGAAAACGACTCATTCAGCCCCCCCGTTTCAAACGAACCGCGAGAAGTCTGGGGGTCGAAACTCGGTTTGATACTTGCCATGGCTGGAAACGCCATCGGACTCGGCAATTTTCTCAGATTCCCATGTCAGGCCGCGGCGAACGGCGGCGGCGCTTTTATGATACCTTATTTCGTCGCGTTATTATTGCTCGGCATTCCGCTGATGTGGATGGAATGGGCCTTAGGCCGATTCGGCGGACGCCATTCACACGGAACGCTTCCCGCCGTTTTTGACAGAATATGGAAAAATCCCGTATCGAAATACATCGGGGCTATGGGAATGATTCTTCCACTTTTAATCGTAATATATTATAGTTACATAGAGTCATGGACGCTTGCCTATAGCTGCTTTTCAATATGCGGCAAATACGACGGCATTAAAGACCGTCAGGAAATGGAAACATTTTTAGAAGGCTATACGGGAAGCCGGAAAAAAGAAGGCCGTATATCTATTCCAGCCGCCTCTAAAGAAAGCGATCATATTCTTTCAACCGGATTCGAAGCGCCGTTCGATAAATATTACGGCGAAGGCGTTTACCGGCTTAGCATTTCATTCACCGGCGAAAATCAAAAAAGTATTTCATATTCAAACGAATTCGCCGTTTACAATTCAACAAAAGCAGACATGATAATGCCCGCGGGGCCGCCGCCTCTTCCCGCCGAAATCGAATCCATTTTTCCAGCAGGCGGCGATACTTTCGCATCAAAACCCGATAAAATAATCGTAAAATTCAAAGCCGGCGTAAAACACGATTCGATAAATTTAAATGTAAGCTGGGACAATAACCGTTTTAACGGCCACAAGACAGCGTTAATTTTTTTTATTATAACTTTTCTTATCAACATGTTCGTTTTGTACAGAGGCGTCGAATCGGGCGTCGAAAAATTAGCCAAAATAGCCATGCCGACGCTTTTTATATTCGCAATTGTACTCTCTATAAGAGTTTTAACGCTCGCTCCAATCAAAGAAAATGTTTTAACCGGGCTGGGATTCATCTGGAACCCTGATTTCACGCAGCTTACCAGCGCCGGCGTATGGCTCGCGGCGGCGGGTCAGATATTTTTCACTTTAAGTATATGCATGGGCGCCATAACCACCTATGCAAGTTTTATAAAAGATTCTGAAGACATAGTATTGACAGGCCTTACTACTGCCGCCACCAATGAATTCTGCGAAATAGTCCTGGGCGGAACGATCGCAATTCCCGCCGCCGTAGTATTTTTCGGAGCGGCCGAAACGGCCGAAATTGCGCGAGGCGGTTCATTCAACCTCGGTTTTAATTCCATGCCTATTATTTTTCAGCAAATTCCTCTCGGTAATATATTCGGCGCCATGTGGTTCGGCCTCTTATTTTTCGCCGGAATAACTTCATCAGTAGCGCTTGTTTATCCCGTAATTTTATTTTTAAAAGACGAGCTCAACTACGCTCACAATAAAGCCGTTTCCATTACCGCCGCTATTATTTTCATTTCGAGCCTTCCTGTAATTTTTTACCTGGACCGCGGTTTTCTTAACGAAATAGATTTCTGGGCGGGCACCTTCGGACTCGCCGCATTCGGCCTTATCGAAATAATATTTTTTTTCTGGATATACGGAATGGATAAAGCATGGGATGAAATGCATCACGGCCATTTAATGAAAATACCACGGCCTTTTTACTACATAATGAAATATATAACCCCGTTCTTTTTATTATTGCTTTTTTTAAGCTGGGGATTACAGGACGGCCTGGATATATTAACCATGAAAAACGCCGCGCCGGAAAACGTAGCGGTGTTATGGGGCGCAAGAGCGTTAATCGCGGCCATAACTCTTTTCTTTTTTTATTTAATTAAAAAAGCCTGGAAGCAGAAAGGAACGGTGCATGCATAATGACGACGGCGGGCTGGATATTTCTCGGTGTAAGCTGGAGCGTCGTAATTACGCTCGTTATATATTGCTTTTACAGAACATTAAACGCCGAAAAAAAATAATAATAACTAAAAATTAATATAATTTTTAATTATATTATATTTCAAAACTTAATATTAATAGATAATTCTTCGCATTTTCGCGCTCCTGGAATACCGAATTCGTTCCAGCCGCGTAATTTATAATATTGATTCAATATCAGTCCCGCATCCGCAAGATTATCCGCCGCTTTTCCCCCGTCACGTTTTTTCGATAAAAGCCGGGGTGGAAGCATATCGTCTTTTCGAGATATACCGAGCGTTACATTAAATATTCTTTTTTCATTATATATTCTCTCGCCGATCTTTAAAAGCTGCGCCGGAGAAAAAGACAATCCAGTTGTAACTTCTAACCAGCGAGCGATTTCATTAATCGAAAAACCCGCGCGGGCGATTAATTCGCATATTCCGAGCGGATTAAAAATGCCGAAAAAATTTTGAGTTATAATACAGACGGCGGCGGCCGAAGCGGAATCATTAACGAAAAGATCCGGCAGTCCGATTCCATCGTAAGTAACGCCATAACCGAGAGTGTAAGCAAGCGATTCGAGATGACACGCCCCGCGATTCGCCGTCATATAATTCGCCGCCATAGCATAAAATGCCCGTGGATCGTGCATGGACACTTCGAGTCCTTTCACATGAACCGCGAATTCCGGCGCAAGGCCACCTATAGCTTGCGCGGCGGCGCGCGTTCCTTCGCCTAAAACGGCCCCTATAGATTTTTTCGTCACTATAAGTTCCAGAAGAGCCATAACCGCGGAAGCGGAACCCCACTTTAATTCCACTCCGCCGGTATCTTCTTTTGAAATCAAACCGTGCTCATAACATTCCATAGCAAAAGCAATTGCGGAAGCAGCCGATACTGCATCAAGCCCGTTTTTATTGCAAAAATCACACGCGGCACAAACAAGATATGGATCGTGATTCATTATAAGAGATGAAAACCCTGCCGCTTCTTCATATTCGGGCATGCGTGAATTGATGCGGCCATATACCGGATGAATCACATTCATTATTTTAGCGCAGCCAATCGGACATGAATAGCAATAATAATGCTTTTCAAATGTAAGCCCGACAAGATTCCGGCCGCTCACTTCCGCTGCATATTCGCAAAAATTACCGTCACGCCAGTTTTTAACGGGCAAATCACCCGATTTCTCGGAATTTTCAAATACAACCGATGTGCCGGATTCATGCAGCCAGCCCGCTTTTTCTTTAATAACGGGCGAAGCCATTTTTAATTCGGAAATAAGCGCGTTATAATCCGCAGGCTGCATTTTTTTACATCCAAAAACCACGACGGCCTTTAAATTTTTAGAACCAAAAACCGCACCCATACCGCCGATGCAGGTAGAACGGGCATTTCGCCCTTCCGACACTATGGATGATATTTTAACGCATTTTTCACCGGCGGGTCCGATACACATAACTTTAGCATTAACGTCGGTTTCAGAACGTATGCGTTCGTCGGTATAAAAAACATCACGCCCCCATAAATAAGAAGCGTCTTTAAATTCGATACGGCCGTCGTTAATTAAAAGATAAATAGGAGTTTTAGACCGGCCAATAAGAATTATACCGTCATAACCGCTGCATTTAAGCATATGCGCAAAGTGCCCGTCCACGCTTGCCTCATTCCAGATGCCGCTTAGCGGAGAACGTCCGCAAACGGACATTTTACATGCCGTTAAAAAAGACGTTCCCGTAACAAGTCCGGTAAGGATAAAAAGCGGCGCTTCAGGAGAAAGCGGGGCGCATTTATAATTTAAATATTTTAAAAAATAATTGACCGCATACCCTGAAGCTAGCAAATGAGTTTTAACATCAGCCGGATCTATCAAAATTTCACGATACGACTGCATGGTAAGATTTATTTCGACAATACGGCCATTATAAGCATACTGCATGTATTAAATACCAGGTTTCATTTTTATATTATTATTTGCCGCTATTCTGTTTATCTAAAATCGTGTTAGTAGTAGTGGTAGTTCCACCCATACTATGTGATTGAACCGCGCGTCCTTTCACGTCGAATTCAAGAATAATCTGACGTATGTTGCCGCTGCGTTGTGCCGGCTGCGGAGTAACCGCGCTTCCTTTTCTATTAAAAAACGGCGAAAAATCTTCTACAAAAAAACTTACCTTATAAGTTTTGCCCTGCTCCGGATTTCTAAAAACATAATCAGGATAAACAAATAACTTTTCCGACTTATTTTCATAAAGCAGATCATCAGTGCCGCCCGGATCTTCTATGCACCAGCTGCGATAATATAAATTTTCAGGCCCTTTATCGCCTCCAGCCATTTCCGTGCAAATACCGTACTGTCCTATTTTTTTCTGGTCGCTGTCAAGTGTTTCCATAAATTTATTAATATTATCGTAAGCGGTCATATCAAATATAAGACGCACATCTTCATTAATTGTAAGCGCTTTAATATAATCGTCATAACGCTTCGGATCTTTCTGTTTCAACCATTTCATGGCGTCTGTATCGCCGTCGTATTTAAAATGCCATACTTCGGCCTGATCGGCGAATGGAAAATACACCTTAGAACCCGCTGAGGCGTTTTCTTCATCGAGACAATCGTAATTAGGGATAGTAAAAGATGTAGTAACGTTAGTTTCAGTATTTGTAACGGCGAGAGCCACTCCCGGTAGCCTGTCGTCGTAAGGCACGACGACTATCATCTCGTCGCACAATCCAGCCTTTGACAGCTTCGCCGCGCCAAATTTAGCCTGAAAATCAGCAAGCACTCTTTTTTCATCGATAGTGCGGCTCAGCCACGGCATCCTTAAATTACCCGAACTATCAAGCACGGCGGTACAGATTCTCATCATTTTTTCATTTTTAAAACCAAGCGTTTCATCGTTTAATTGATGCTCTAAAAAACTCACTTTATTATCCGCTGAAATAGGAATAAACATATTAGCGAGTGAAGCAAAATGAAGACTGTAACGCATAGCGTCGGCGTCCCCCGTAATTTTTTCGACTGCTGTTTCAAGCGATTTAACGGGACCGCTAAAATTATAAACGGAACACAATTTATTTTTATTAACCATTATTCCATCGACCATTACAGGATTTTTCAAACGCTCCTGACTGCCGTTTTTTTCAAATTCCATCGGATATACGCTTGCCGTCCACCCGTCAAGATCTTCAAGCCAGATCGGACCTATCCATCCAAAACGCCCGTCGAGCGTGGCCGGATTCGATCCAAGCGCTTCGGTGGCGATAGTTTCACCGAGCATTCTTTCGAGCTTGTGAGCGCTGGAAGGATTGTCTGATTTTTTATAAAAAGCTTTATATGTCTCCACATAAAACGCTATGGTAGGCGTCGTAATTCCGAACTTAACGGGCTGAGGGTTTTGAGATGCCAGCGTCGCGGATGGCACCGCGGAAAATACATTGTTATCTTTAACAAGAACGCTTAATTTGTCAGGATTTTTAACGGGAATCGTAAGAGCGGAATTCGGGTGTACAAAACCATTATCTTCAGCCCTTTTATTAAATTCGGTTATTTTTCCGCCGGTAGTGGTAAAAAGAACACGGCTCGAATAAAAGACTGCATCGGGCGGTATTTCATCGATAGTTTGAACCCGGTTAGATTTCGAGGCATAACACCATTTGGGTTTAAAATCAGTGCCATAAGCATCGGTAGCGAGTTTAAAAGTAAAAACAGCTATACTGATAACTTTAATATTTACCGGATCGGTAACGAACTCAAACGTAACTTTTTGATTACTACTGTTATTGTTGTTATTTACAAGAGTTACACGAGAGTTATCCCAGAAAGTCACGACGTGATGAAACGAATGAAATTCTACATTTTTAATGGAACCGCTTAAAGCGCCTTCCGCGCCGGAACGAGTTATAAAATCCGCCGGATCAAAGGAAAAATCAAGACTGCTTCCCGCGCTGATTTTAACTATATCGCCCGAAGCCGGCACGTTCGCTCCGACCTTAACGTTTAAAGACTTTACTGGCATAAGCAAAAAAATATTTTTATAATCAGCTTCTTTCAGATCCGAATTTTTAGCCATTATATCCCGTGCAATTTCAAGCTGTTTTTTTTCTTCTTCGGTAAGCTCGGCAGATGGCGGATTCGCGGCAAAAACCGGATTCAAATTTAAAATAATTATAAATAATAAAACGACGGTCAGAAATAAAAAATCAACTTTTTTTAGCATATTTACCTCCATCTTTTATATTTGTTCCTTCTTTTTAAATTCTTACAATTCTTATTAATATACTAATTGCTTTAAAACAAATTACATGATATCATTAATTCAGTAAAAATGAAATGATTATTATAAAATATTTATAAAAATATGAAAAAATATACATTAAGTATCATAGCAAACTTAATTAGCTAAAAAAGTACATCATTAGCTCAAAACTTATTTTTAAAAATATATAAACATCTAATAAAACTTGACTTTTATTGGTTTTTATGATATAAAAATACGACATGACAGGTAATTTTAATTATTTAAGAATATCGATTACCGATCGGTGCAACCTCAGATGCCGATATTGCGTAATAAATCCGGCTGAAAAATTAAAGGCTGAAGATATTTTATCGTTCGAAGAAATCGTGCGAATAGTTAAAATCGTATCAGTTCAGGGCGTCAAAACTGTTCGAATAACAGGCGGCGAACCTCTCATGCGCAGCC
>CAYQWL010000199.1:0-6693 GCA_964421195.1 uncultured bacterium
GTAAATCATTGCCGGTGTCCGGAGCGGGATCAAAACGAAAAGCAAAACCAGAGCCCTGACGGAAGCGATAAAACAAATATCGACATAAATAAAAACAAAAATAACGATGAATTATTTGATCAATCATTTATAAACGAATTAAAAAAATTACAGGTGACGGGTAAACCCGATATAATCAAACAACTTTTTGAAATATACCTTAATGAAACGAACGTTAAAATTATAAACTTAAAAAAAGCGGCCGATGAAAAAAACGCCGATTCATTAAGAATGATTGCGCATAATTTAAAGTCGAGCACCGCTAATGTAGGCGGGAAAAAGCTGTCGGCTTTATTCAAAGCGCTTGAAACAAAAGCTAAAAATAATGAAATAGATAATATCAATGAATCGATATTCGAAATAGAAGAAAATTATAAGCAGCTTGAAGAAATATTAAAACAGTATTTAACCGATAAGGAGCGCCAATGATTAATAACCGCAATTCGAGCAATGAAAATTTTAAAGTTTTAGTGGCGGACGATGAAAAAAGCGTAAGGTTTTTACTTTCTCAGATGCTTGAAAAAGAAGGCTATGAAATAGTAGAAGCAGAAAACGGCGAAAACACCCTCGATATTTTCAAGAGTGAAAAGCCTGACATGATATTAATAGACGCGATGATGCCGATACTCGACGGCCTCAGCACCTGCCGGCGCCTGAGAAGTATGCCCGAAGGAAAAAGCGTTCCAATACTGATGATAACCGGACTCGATGATGACAGCATAGTCGATATGGCTTTCGAAGCCGGAGTTTCAGATTTTATAACCAAACCCTTTCAATTCAGCGTTTTACGTCAACGCGTAAAAAGAATGCTGCGGCTCAAAACAGCGGAGTCCATGCTTGAAGAAAAACTGTCACGCGAACGGTCGATAACCGAAGCGGTCGAAGACGGAATAATAATAACCGACGTAAATAATTATATTATTTCGTTCAACCCCGCCGCGGAATTGATTTTTAACATAAAAGCCACTGAAATTCTAAGTAAAAAAATAAATATCATAATTCCGGATCTGACCGATGAAACAATAAAAACCAGCGATTTAAACGGCGGTGAAAACGGCGGAAACCTTAAAATAAAAAAAGAAATGACCGGCATAAAAAACGACGGCGAAAAAATTCCGTTAAACGTTTCACTTAACGGAATGGATTCGGGCAATAAATTAATCGATGTACGCGATTTAACGGAACGCAAACAAACTCAAAGCGCTATAAAAATGGCTGAATTGGTTTTTAACAATATCAAAGATTCACTTTGCGTTATAAATGCCGACCGTATTATACAATCGGCGAACCCCGCGTTTTATCAATTATGCGGCTGTACGCCAGAATTACTTTCATACCAATGCCCGCTCGATAAATTTATAGCCGATTCTAAATATGTAAAAAATTTCACCGAGGCGCTTATACAAATCAAACCCGGAAATCAAAAGCAAATCGAACTTCTCATCGCCTCGAAAAACAATATTGAATGTCCCGTTATGGCTATAATAAGCGGCGTCGATTCATCCGAAGCAACGGAACGGCCTAAATATGTCGTTATTTTTCACGACATAACCGAACAGCTTAAATTGAGGGCGCGGCAGGAAGCCCTTCAAAAGCAGGCGACAAACATACAGAAAATGACTCTTTTAAGCACGATATCGGCAGGAATCATTCATGAAATAAATCAACCTTTAAATTCCATTAAAATTCTTGCCGACAGTCTCATATATTTAAATAAAAAAGGCCGGCCCGTAGAAAAAGATAAAATTTTTGACAATCTGCAAAAAATATCGGAACAAATAGTTCGAATCGACGAAATTATAAAACAGATGCGTTCCTTCGCGGGTTATAAACAGGGCTGCGCCACCACTAAATGCGATCTTAACGCCGCAATAGAAAAAACCGGATCTTTACTCAAGCATCAATTAAAACTAAAGGAAATTAAATTTACAAAAAAACTCGCTGCCGATCTGGATGAAATTCAGGGCAACGTAAATATTATCGAAGAAGTGGTGATAAATCTCGTAATAAATGCAATACAGGCCTTTGGCAAAATAACCGGCCGCGAAAAAGAAATAATATGTGAAACACGTCGTGAAAACGATAAAATTATCTTCGAAGTCAAAGATAACGCGATAGGAATAACCGACGAATTAAAGGAAAAAATATTCGACCCTTTTTTCAGCACTAAAACCTTAGACGGGGGAATGGGCCTCGGACTGGCGATAGTAAGCAGCATTTTAAACGGTTATAATTCAAAAATAGAAGTTTATAATAATAAACTCGGCGGAGCGACTTTTAAAGTTGAAATTCCGATCGCGAAACCGGGATATAATAAAATGGAGTTTTAATATTGAATATACTTATTGTAGATGACGACGATTCCGGCCGCGAAATAATTTCAAAATTCCTTAATGAACTCGGTCACCAGGTCAACGAATGCAATGGCGCCATTTCGGCTCTCGAACGTTTTTCTTCCGGTTATTACGATCTTATTTTTTCCGATATTAAGATGCCCGTCATGTCAGGAATAGAACTCGTTAAAAAAATAAGAAATATGCCGGGCGGCCAGGACGTCGATATAATTTTATTTACGGGTTACAGTGAAACCGGAACGGCTATAGAAGCTCTTCGCTATGGAGTATATGACTATCTCTTAAAACCGGTAAATATCGAGGAAGTAATTAATGCAATCGAAAGAATCGAGCACAACAGGCATTTAAAGAAAAAAAACGAGTTGCTTAACGTCAAAAAACTTTCCGCGTCCGGTAAAGAACAGGCCAATATAAACAATTACGATGCCAATTTATTTGAAAAATCTCTTCCGGCTGCCAATAAAATCAAAAAAGGCGGCGTCAAAGCCGAATACGATATAGGAATTAATAAAATAGGCGTTTTTTCTTCAAAAATGAAAAACATATTTGATTATGCCTTAATGTTACACAAAGACCGGAGCATCCCGGTTTTGATAGAAGGCGAAACAGGCTGCGGCAAAGAGATGGTAGCGCAGTTCATACATCACGGAAACGATAACTCATGCGATAGGCCGTTCGTAGATTTAAATTGCGCCTGCATCTCAGCCAATCTTTTCGAAAGCGAACTTTTCGGTTATGCTCCCGGAGCGTTTACGGGAGGACTCGACAGAGGGCAGCCCGGCAAATTAGATATAGCAGATAATGGAACTATTTTTTTAGATGAAATCGCGGATATGCCGTTTGAAATGCAGGCAAAATTACTGCGGGTAATACAGGAAAAAGAATACTATCGAGTGGGAGGGCTGAAAAAAATAAAAACCGACCTGAGAATAATTTGCGCGGCAAACGTACGGCTCGAAGACAGAGTTATAGACACAAAGTTCAGACAGGATCTTTATTATCGATTGAATGTCGGAAAGATACATATTCCCGCTTTAAGAGACAGACGTGAAGAAATAATTCCTTTAGCTTTGATGTTTTTAAAAGATATAGCTAAAAAAAAAGGGAAAAAGTTTAAAAATATTAATCCGGAAGCTGAGTCAATATTAAAATCACACGACTGGCCCGGAAATGTCAGACAACTTAGAAATGTAATCGAACGAGCTGTATTTATGTTCGATTCTACAGTATTAATGCCGGCCCATCTCGATGTTTTAACCTTTGAAACGGGCCGTCAGGCTTCAGATATTCGACAATCACAACCGTTTTTTTCTAAAGACGACCGGCTTTACGGCTCTGATCTTCAGACAGATAATTTAAATTTTATGCCGCCTTCAAGTTCTAATTTTTCACTCGACGAACATATAAATTCTATTATAAAAAAAGCTCTGGCCATAAATGGGTATAATAAAACTCGAACTGCGGAATATCTCAATATAACACGAAGAACTCTTTATACTTATCTAAAACGAATATTTAATAAATAATTTTTATATATAATAAAAAAAAGCCTCATCTACTTAGATGAGGCCTGCCTGTTATTTTAAAAAAAATTCCGGCAAAATTAGGGGTAGGTATGAAGTTAGGCAAATACTTGCCTCAGAGAAATTCTATAAAAACAATTTTTAAACTATCATATTATTAAATATTTTTTTACTCAAATTAACATTACAAAATTTTTACTACATTTTTATTACATAAGGTTTAAAGCAATTTCCGTGCCAAAAAAAACATGCTATATTTATATAAAATTTTAGATTTTTTTATTTTTTTTGTTAATTATTCAAACAATTTTTAAAATCGTGATTAAAAAATAAACACATTTAAAAAATCGTGATTAATTTTTGAATAGATGATACTATAATTATTATTTTATAAATGACGGATGATGAATTACCGGCATATTCTGCTCAATAATGTGGGCCGTATAAAAGTCAGCGAAATGAAGAAGCGTCAAAAGCGGCGTTTCTCTGTGAGCAACATCTTTTCCCTGGGCTACATACTGGCCGTCATGATAAGCTATAGCCTGCGCTTCATCAGCCGATAATTCGATATAATTAGATATCATAAAAAGCGAACGAACAGCGATCTGCATTTCTACTAAATTTTTATTTATTTCATAACCTTTTTTAGTCTTAACATATAAAGGCGCACCTGGCAATCCCGCCTTACCGGCATCATGAAACAATCCACATATAACGCAGGATTCATCTGAAAGCTGCGGCATTAAAACGCTTTTAATTTTAAGCAGCGTTTCACAAACGCCTATTGAATGAAACAGAAGACCGTGTTCGATATTTAAATGATACACGCTCGAAGCCGGCGCATCGAAATAGGCGGTTTTTTCTTTTAAAAATGAAACGAATTCATTGAATTGATTTTTACGATTAACTACTTTTTTAGATAAACTATCGAATTTTTCACAATACCGTTCATAATTATATTCAGGCATAGTTTTCCCCATTTCTTAATTTTAAAGAAACGAAGAGGCGCGCCTCTTCGTTTCTTATATTTTTATAATTCCATGCGCTTATTTTATGTATACGCGCTTATTTTTTTATTATTGATAATATACGCAATTTATACGGCTTAACCCACTCTCGACTTTTCAAGATATTTATTTATTTACTTACTTACTCCAATTATAGTTAAGAGCATGCTTAATAGTTTTATAATGAAAATCCTGTTTAAAAAGAGTAACGTTTTTATTACGGCCATTCATATTAAGGGCCTGCATTTCAACCGTGACATGGGGATTAAATAATATTTTGCGTTTTTTACCAAATCCCCACCATTCTTTTGCTTTAACCGTAACTTTGTCGAGCAGGCCGGGAAAATTATGGCCTATAGTTTTAAACATAGTACTATTGTGACCATAAGGGTTTTTTAACATAGCCGCTAATACAGAATCACACCCGCTGAAATCACCGGTAATAAAATCCTGTTTTTTTATGCTTACAAGATGGCTTATAGAATGAACGTGAATTTTTATTTTTAAAGCTATGTCTTTTAAAGGTTTTGCTTTATATTCCTTACGCAGTTTAGATATAAAATGCTGTTTTGCTTTATCGGTAGTAACTATTACTCCGAGCCGCTTCAAAATAATCATTTGATTAAAAGCGCGATATATCGTTATAGACGCTTCGTGCTTTTTACAAAAAGCTTCAAAATTAGTTATTTTGTTTTCAGGCACCACGCAATAATAAAGAATAGGGCCCGAAGCTCGCGCGGAGGATAAATTTAAAACGGGAGAGTCAACTTCATAATCGTTTAAAAGTAAATCGCCCTCCGGCGCCTGGTTTATAGATTCGCCGGCAGCTTCCGCCGGTTCGGCCGCCTTTTCATTTTCTCCCATTCCCCATAATTGACGCATTTTTTCATATTTTTCATAATCGCCGTTTTCAAAAGCATGAGACGGAATAGCTGAAAATAAAATTATAAAAACGCTTGCAGCTAAGAACAATAAAATATTTTTTTTCATTCAATCGGCCTCCTTCAATTAATTTAAATCATTATACTAATTATTTGATTTTTTGTTCCTGATTTTATTTTTTATTTTTTTATTTACCCATAAATTTTTATAATAATTACGCCATATAATGCTTTATAAATAAACCGCAACGCACATAATAAAAGCCGCGGATAACACTAATCCGCGGCTTTTATTTACTAAAGCGCACATTGCGCATATCATTTTTAAAAATATAATTAGTGATTATACAAAATTACGGGCTGCCGGATAATAAATTCGTAATGTTATACGAATATTATTTATTCCAGTTATAATTAACGGCGTGTTTTATCGTTTCATAATAAAATTTATTATGATATAAAGTAACATTTTTACCTTTTCCGTTCATATTTAAAGCGAGCATTTCAAGAGTAACAACCGGATTCAAAAGCATTTTACGTTTTTTGCCGAGGCCGAGATATTCTTTTTCCTTAACGGTAACTTTATCGAGCAAACCGGGAAAATTTTTAGCTATAGCCTTAAACATGGTGCAACCATGACCATAAGGCGTTTTAATTATTTGAGAAAGTATCGCGTCGCAACCGCCGAAATCACCGGTTACGAAATCGTCTTTTTTAATATTAACGCCATAAGTAATCGAGCTTACGTGAACAGCCACTCTTAAAGAAACGTCTTTTAAAGGTTTAGCGTTATAATATTTACGAAGTTTGCTGATAAAATATTTATCTTTTGGATTAAGCGTAACTACCACGCCGAGTCTTTTTAAAACCGCGAGCTGATTGAATGAAC
>CAYQWL010000200.1:0-6670 GCA_964421195.1 uncultured bacterium
CAATATGTTCGGTGTGGAGGCTTACCTGGCCCTGTTCGTAAGCGTGTATGGCCTCTTCGGGAGAGGAAAATATTTTATGTATGAGCACTTTTACTTCTGTAATTCCAGCTTCTTTAATTTTAGCCATAACAAAGTTATTGACGGATGTATGTTTTTTTATAAGTAATTTTCCAGTTTTAGCGTCGAGTATATCGTCCGCTACTTTGTAATTAAATTTACCGTCAGGAGCAAGAAGTTGTTCTTCCATGGTAAAAGTTTTATTCGACTTTTCGCAATAAAATTCTTTTATGATTTTAGTAGGATTATTGCGCAGGAGTCTTGTGAGATAATAACAGCCAAGCGTCATATCGTGAGTCGGATTCATAATCGGCTTTCCGGATGCCGGCGAAAACAGATTGTGCGCGCTGAGCATGAGCAGACGGGCTTCGGTCTGCGCTTCGAGTAGAAGCGGAACGTGAACGGCCATCTGGTCGCCGTCAAAGTCGGCGTTAAACGGCGTACAGACTAAAGGCGGTATTTGAATGGCTTTTCCTTCGACTAATATGGGCTCGAATGCCTGTATTCCAAGACGGTGAAGAGTTGGAGCGCGGTTTAAAAGCACCGGATGATCGCGGACGACTTCGTCGAGAAGATCCCATATTTCAGCTTTGCCGCGTTCGAGCATTTTTTTCGCGCTTTTAATATTGTGTGCAAGTCCTTTGGTAACGAGCTTATTCATAATAAATGGCTTGAAAAGTTCGAGCGCCATTTTTTTTGGAAGTCCGCATTGATGAAGTTTTAAGTTAGGGCCTACGACGATAACTGAACGGCCTGAATAATCAACGCGCTTACCGAGAAGATTCTGTCTAAAACGCCCCTGCTTACCTTTAAGCATGTCGTTGAGAGATTTTAACGGGCGTTTTCCAGGGCCGGTAACGGGCCGGCCGCGTCGGCCATTATCGATAAGTGAATTTACGGCTTCCTGTAACATTCTTTTTTCATTTTTGATAATAATTTCAGGAGCTCCCATATCAATAAGTTTTTTGAGACGGTTGTTACGGTTAATAACCCGTCTGTACAGGTCGTTAAGATCGGAGGTGGCGAAACGTCCGCCGTCGAGCTGAACCATCGGACGCAGGTCCGGTGGAATGACCGGTACGTATTTCATTATCATCCATTCAGGTTTACAACCTGATTTAAGGAATGTTTCGGCCACTTCGAGACGTTTAATTATATTGTGTTTTTTCAGGCTTGATTTTTCCTGTAATTTCGATTTTAAATCACTGACGAGTTTGGGTATGGATATTTTTTCAAGTAATTCATAAATTGCTTCGGCGCCCATGCGCGCTTCGAAAAGATTACCGTATTTGTCGAAATACTGACGGTATTCTTTTTCGGTAAGCAGTTGTTTTTCGTTTAAGGGCAGGTTGCCGGGATTGATTACGATGTATGAATTGAAATAAAGAACTTTTTCGAGATCTTTAGGTGAAATGTCGAGCAGCAAAGCTATATAAGAAGGAGTGCCTTTTGAATACCATACATGCGCCACCGGCGCCGCCAGATCGATGAGCCCCATTCTTTCACGGCGGACTTTAGATTCGGTTATTTCAACACTGCAACGTTCGCATTTTATGCCTTTGTATCGAATGCTTTTATACTTGCCGCATGAGCAGGTATAATCTCTCGTAGGGCCGAATATTACTTCGCAAAAAAGGCCGTCGCGTTCGGGTTTATGAGTTCTATAATTGATGGTTTCAGGTTTTTTTACCTCGCCAAAACTCCATTTTTTTATATCGTCGGGTGAAGCCACCAGAATTTTAATGGCGTCAAATTTATCTACGTCCCACACTAATAATTCCTCCTCGTATTTTTAAAGAATAAACGATTATAAACAATTTATTTACATAATTATTACAGGCCGGGCTGGCGGCGGCCGGAATTTAATCCGGCCGGACGCCGTTTATTTATCGCCGTCGTTTTCATTTTTTTCAGAGCCGTCGTTTTCGATTTCATCGTCATCGTCTTCATCGATATCTTCGTCGCTGAAAGAGTCTGTTTCCTGAATGGCTTCGATGGCCCCCGCGCCTGAAGGCGGAGCTAATCTGGCTTCGGTTTCTTCTTTAAGAGGTATGAGCGTATTATTTTTTTGCAGCTCGATTTTAAGTCCGAGACTTTGAAGTTCTGATACGAGGACTTTAAATGATTCAGGCACTTTAGGCGTAATTAAATTTTCGCCTTTTATTATCGCGCCGTAAACTTCGACTCGTCCTTCGACGTCGTCGGATTTGACGGTAAGTAATTCTTGCAGTATATGAGCCGCGCCGTAAGCTTCGAGCGCCCAGACTTCCATTTCACCGAAACGCTGTCCGCCGAACTGCGCTTTACCGCCGAGCGGCTGTTGAGTTACAAGCGAGTAAGGGCCTGTAGCGCGCGCATGTATTTTATCATCAACTAAGTGAGCGAGTTTCATGATATACATGTACCCTACGGTTACGCGGTTATCGAAATGGGCACCCGTTCGTCCATCGTAAATGTATTGTTTACCGTCTTCGGATTCAATAAGATCCACTGAACCGAGCATTTTTCGGAATGAAGAAATACGTTCTTCGTCTGCGGCGGTTTTAAGCTGCGTGGATACCTGCGGAAACTTTTCTTTATCGTCGATTTTAGTGTATTTCATTTCTCCATTTTCGTTCTGCTGTGATTCTACGAAATAAACTACTTCGAGATTACTGTTACGGATTTCGACTTTTTCGGTGAATGAAATTATTTTTGAAAAATCGAAAATTTGCTTGAATCCTTTTTTACCCTTTTCGGTAGTTTTTGGGTTGAGCATGATTTTATCAAATTCTTTTTCGGTAAGTGTCCTGGTTTCACCGACCGGTTTTTTAGTTTCGTTATCGTAAACGATTGAAGGATAGTGCATAAAAGCATATTTTAGCGTATCGAGGTAAGCTGTCGTACTCGGCACTAATTTACCTTCTTTAAAAAGTTTGTTGAAATCTTTGCTTGAAAATTCGATGAATTTATTAACGATTTCCTTTTTGTCGAGGTTTTCAAATTTGCAGTATCCAAAACATTCATGCGTTAATGGATTGTAAAATGAAAGGCGGCCGGTGTTAATGAGTCTCTGAAGCGAAAGCCCGGCGCGGATTTCTACTTCTGGCGCGCTTTCAAATATCGGAACTTCTATTCTGAAGCCGAGTTCCCTGGAAATCAGGCCAAGATAGGTTTCGAGAACCTGGCCGAGATTCATACGCGATGGAACGCCGAGCGGATTAAGAACTATTTCAACGGGCGTTCCGTCTTCTAAGTACGGCATGTCTTTTTCTGGAAGTATTCTTGCTATGACGCCTTTATTTCCATGACGGCCGGCCATTTTGTCGCCTTCGGTTATTTTACGTTTTTGAGCGATGAAAACTCTGACCAATTTATTGACGCCATGGGGTAATTCATCTTTATTTTCGCGTGTAAATATCATTACATCGACTATTTTTCCGCCTTCGCCGTGAGGAACTACGAATGATGTATTACGCACTTCACGGGCTTTTTCTCCGAATATAGCGCGAAGTAATTTGTCTTCGGCTGTAAGTTCGGTTTCGCCTTTTGGCGTTACTTTACCAACGAGTATATCGCCGGATTCGACTTCGGCGCCGATTCTTACGATTCCTTCTTCGTCAAGATTGCGAAGCGAGTCGGCTGAAATATTCGGGATATCGCAGGTAATTTCTTCCGGGCCAAGGCGTGTATCACGCGTTTCGATTTCGTATTCTTCGATGTGAATTGATGTATAGTAGTCTTCTTTAACGAGTTTTTCAGACAGAAGTATGGCGTCTTCAAAGTTATAGCCTTCCCAGGGCATAAATACTCCTATCACATTCCGGCCGAGCGCGAGTTCGCCTTCGCTCGTAGCGGGGCCGTCCGCGAGTACGTCGCCTTTTTTGATTTTCTGTCCGACTTTTACCAGGACTTTTTGATTGATACATGTGCCCTGGTTAGAACGTTTATATTTTAATAGCTCGTATTTATCGTGAATGACTTTTTTTTCGTTATAATCGCCGCGGTTTACATAAACTACTTCACCGTCTATGGTCGAAACTTTTAGCGATTTGACGTGAGCGAGTGAATCCAATTCTTTTGAGATATTTTCGTCAATGGTAACTCCGGTGTCGTAAAGTATTTCTTTGCCGGAGGCTTTCATTATTGGTTCTTTTAAAACGTGTCCAAGCAGGCCTTCTTTAAAAGATTTGCGGCTTCTTTCAACCCAGATAGCGGCGGCTTCGATTTTTTTGACCGTTCCGTCGGAATTCGCTACTACCATAAAGCCTGAATCTTTAGCTACTTTATGTTCGAGTCCGGTGCCTATGAAGGCCGGTTCGGTTTTAAGCAACGGCACAGCCTGACGCTGCATGTTGGTTCCCATTAGAGCACGGTTAGCGTCGTCGTTTTCAAGAAACGGTATAAGCGCGGTTGCTACCGATACAACCTGCAGAGGGGATATCTGCATAAGATCTGCTTCGGCGGCGGGTATGAAAGAAAATTCATATTCGGATTCTTCGCCGCTTTTAAATTTTGCGGATACTACGGAATCTTTTATGGCTTTATATTTTGAATCTTTAGGGCAGTTATAAACGAGATCGGCGGGGCATACCTTATATTCGTCTTCTTCGTAAGCGTCAAGATAATCTATGGATTCTGTGAGGCGGCCGTTTGAAATTTTACGGAATGGCGATTCGATAAATCCATATTCATTGATATTGGAATAGATAGCGAGGGAGCTTATCAGACCGGCATTCGGGCCTTCGGGGGTTTCTATCGGGCATATGCGTCCATAGTGGGTAGGATGCACGTCGCGTACTTCGTAACCCGCGCGTTCACGGCGTACACCGCCGGGGCCGAGGGCTGATATGCGGCGTTTGTGGGTAAGCTCTGAAAGCGGATTGGTCTGATCCATAAACTGCGACAACTGTGATGTTCCGAAGAAATCTTTTATCATGGCGGCTACAGGGCGTGCGTTAATCAGGCTCTGTGAAGAAACCTGCGATACATCCTGAATGGTCATTCTTTCTTTTATATCGCGTTCCATTCTAATCAGGCTTATTCTAAACTGGTTCTGGAGCAATTCTCCGACGCGCCTGACGCGGCGGTTGCCGAGATGATCGATATCGTCGATGTGGCCGAGGCCGTTGCACAGATCGATAAGATAGCGTACAGAGGAAATTATATCGGATTTAGTGAGTATGCGTCCTTTTTTTACGTAAATAACTTCGACGCGTGCTTCGTTAAGGGCGCTGAAAAGTTCTTTGGTAAGAATCGCGCCGGTTGGAACCGTTTTAGAATGTTTTGAACCGGATTCGCAATAAGTTATCGGACGAACTATTTCACGGCCGACTATCTTTTTTTTGAGGAGCTCTTCTTCTTCAAATGAGAGTTTTTCATACTGGCTGCGGGATATGGTCGTGAGAGTGCCGTCGGCCGTAATAATTTTAACCGCCTGAAGTTTAAGGCGGTTCATTTTAAACGCCATTTCCGGTGTGATGGTGGTTCTGGGAGTATATAAAATCGCGTTGGTTCTTGGATCTATGATATTTTCGCCGAGCGTTTTTCCTATGAGAGATTTACGAAACGCTTCTTTATCCCGGAATATTATTTCTTCGAAATCGAATTCGTTGAAGACTTCGATTATTTCTTCGTCGGCGGTCATTAATTTTACTATCGGCACATTGCCTTCTTCGATCATTTGAACGGCTTCATGGTTTATTTCTTCGCCCGCTTCGACGATAATTTCGCCGGTTTCGGGCATGTATATGGTCGCGCCGGCGGGTTTGGCGAATATGCGGTCGCGGATGCGAAGCTTCTGGTTGATTTTATAACGGCCGACATCGGCCAGATCGTATTTACGCGGGTCGAAAAAAAGCATATTAAGAAGATTGAGCGCGTTTTCTTCAATAAAAGGTTCTCCGGGACGCATTTTCGAATATACATCGGCCAGCGCTTCGGATTGGCTTTTCGTTTTATCGTATTTAAGGGTATTTATTACATATTCATTTCCGGCGAATAATTCCTGTATTTCATCGACCGAGTAGCCGAGCGCTTTAAAAAGCACGGTAACGGGTTGCTTGCGTTTGCGATCGATTCTGACGTGTATGGTGTCTTTTATAACGTCGAGTTCAAATTCGAGCCACGCGCCGCGATAAGGTATTACTTTAGCAAGGTATTGTTTTTTTAATTTATCGTATTTATAATAAACGCCAGGGGAACGGTGAAGCTGCGATACGACCACGCGTTCGGCGCCGTTGATAATAAACGTGCCGCGCGCCGTCATGCACGGAAGGTTCGCTAAAAAAATTTCCTGTTCTTTAACTTCACCGGAACTTTTATTGATGAGCCGGACGATGATAGAAAGCGAAACGCCGTATGTGACGTCTCTTTTTTTACATTCGTTGGGATCGTATTTAATGCGGTATGGCACTCCGTCGATTGAAGCGAAGGTGCATTCGCGTTCTTTATAAGTGCAGTCGTAATATCCGCACTCTTTAGTTTTTCCGCCTTTAGTATCCGGACAATCTTTGCACCTTGCGAGTCCGAGTTTATATTCAACGAATTCGTGTATAAGATTGCCGGTAAAATCCTGAATGGGAAAGATGTCGAGAAATAATTCCTGAAGCCCCTGCCTCAAACGGTTTGAAGG
>CAYQWL010000201.1:0-6648 GCA_964421195.1 uncultured bacterium
TGCCGGTTGTAAGAATAGAACCTACAACGGAGCTGTCAAGTTGAATTTCTATAGTTTGGCCGCTAAACTGACATGTACCATAAACTTTGACCTCCGTTTTTCTATAAATCAGAGATTCAGTTGCGGGGATTGGATCGCTTTCTACCTGAGTTATAACCGCCGCCTGCGTTGGAACCTGAATAGCATTAGACGTAACCGTTATAGTATTACCGGTAGCCGCGGAAGACCCCATATTAGCATATACAGTATATGTGCCCGGCGTTACGGTAAAATTAGCGGTACCGGTTCCGACATTATTATTTGCTCCGGCATTTATAGATATGGAACCGCCGCCAAAACTCGCTCCACCGGCGCCCTGAATTCCCCAGGTAATAGTAACGGCATCGGTATCGCCAGGTTGATCGCCGGAGCCGCGTTCGACAACCGCGATCGCGTTAATAGCGACGGATTGATTGGGCTGCGAAATGGTTATAGTCGTCGGAGAACCGACTATGCTTTTAAGCGTAACCGCCGCAAAAGCGTTACCGGTGCCTGCCGTAACCGCGACAGCTAAAAACAGCCCCAGAATCAGAAAATTTAACAGTTTCTTCATTACCTTCACCTTCCGTAAAATATATAAAACAATTTAAATCAAAAAAACTTTTAATATATGCATGTTATCGGAAAAAAGATAAAAATATTTATATATATAATCAAAATTCATAATTCCATATAATAATTCAATTCATAACAATTCATAATTCAATCAATTCCCAATTCGTAAAAACATTTAAAAAATTTATTTTTATATATTTTATGCAATTTATGCAATGATATTATAAGATTGATTAACTGGACGATAAAAAATCCGATAATAATTTTTTATAGTTTATCTATTTTATATTTATTAGTTAGTTCTGGCAGCTCTGGAAGAAAAATCTTAAAACAAATTATATGATTTATACTATTGATAAGTCGTTTTTTATAGAACCGTAATATCCGATTATAGTTATCGCTTTAATCGACGTAATTTCAATTATATATAATATTTTACACACCGCCCATTCTTCCGGCAATAATAAAAAAAAATAAACGCGCCTTAAACTTATTTTAGTCTAATATTTCACCTTTAAGAACGAAATTATACCCCTGAGTTATTTTTACTTTAACAAAATCGCCCAATAACTGACGAGCCGGCAAAGAAGGCGTTTTTACAATTACAACATGATTATCAAAGGTACGCACGCTGAGTTCGTCTTTACTTTTAGGCGAAACGCTTTCAATTATTCCCTCGTGAATTTCCCCTTTCATCGATCGATTTATATCGAAAGTAATTTCCGTTTGCAATTTTATCAAACGTTCGAGACGTTCAAGCCTCGTTTCGATGGGAACCGCGCCCGGTATATCGACGGCGGAAGTGCCTTCGCGTTCAGAATAATAAAATAAAAAAGCCGAATCATATCTGACATGTTTTAATAAAGAAACGGTATCATTGAAATCATCTTCAGTTTCCTGTGGAAATCCGGTAATAACGTCCGTAGTTAAAGTAACGCCTTTAATTTTCGATTTAATTTTATCGATTAACTGCATATAATGCAGACGCGTATAACGACGATTCATAAGTTTTAATATATGATCGGAACCGGATTGGAACGGAAGATGAACATGAGGCGCAATATGCTTTGAATTAGCCATTACCTCTATCAATCGGTCTGAAAGATCTTTCGGATGCGAAGTCATGAATCGTATATAAAAATGGCCGGCTATAGAATCGATACGCTCTAAAAGATCTGCGAAAGTTTCTCCGGAATCGCCTATATATGAATTAACATTCTGTCCGAGAAGCGTTATTTCTTTATAACCAAGCTTAATCAACGCTTCAGCGTCGCCGGTTATATCTTCAAATGGTCTTGATTTTTCACGCCCACGTGTATATGGCACGATACAATATGAACAAAAATTATTACAGCCGCGCATTATAGTTATATAAGCCTTAAAATCCGACTCACGTTGAACATCACGTTCAGGTAAGTTATCGCCGGTATTTTCAAAATTGCCGTAAATCCTTGCGCCCTTAAATTTTCGCCTCATTTTAAGATCAGCGATGCCGGTGTTTTGTTTTTTAAATTTTTCAAGCATTTTAAGTTTTTTATCAATCGCTTTATTAACGAGCGCGATCAACGCTGGAAGTTCGCCTATCGATTGCGGACCGAATACAAGATCCACATAAGGAAAACGTTTGACTATACTTTCACGTTCTTTCTGCGCCACGCAACCGCATATTCCAATAATAAGCGAAGGATTAGAATCTTTAAGTTTAATTAAATCTCCAAGATGACTATAAACTTTAGCCTCAGGCTTCGAACGAACCGCACATGTATTTATAAGCACTATATCCGCGTCTAATTTTGAATCCGTCTTTTTATATCCAAGTTTAATTAATACGCCAGATATCATTTCGCTATCGGCTGTATTCATCTGACAGCCAAATGTTATAATATGGAATTTTCGCCCGGCTCCCGGTTGCGCGGTCGAATTCGATTGCGGCCCGACGTTTTCAAATTCATAATTTATTTCATAATTATCGATATTATCAATATCTTTTATTAAATTTTTTGACATAATAACTTCCACCAGAATCCTTTTTATTTATCGTTGTTCATAAATTCGGTCTAAAATTTTAAAAATTTTTTCGCTTACACGCGAATTTGCGGCAATAATTTCAATAAGCTTACGGCTGCAAAGCTCAAGTTTTTCTTTTTGCTCCATATTAAAAAATTTTTGAAACACATAATCAAGTTCATTACCGTTATTTACCATAAATACATTTCCAGCGCGCATTAATTCACAGGCTGCATCACTAAAATTCCTGATACGGTTTCCGAATACGACGGGTATGGCAAAAGCGGCAGGTTCTATAATGTTATGCCCTCCGACATCGCTTCGTGAAAGCGTACCGCCGACAAAAGCACAATCCGCCATGGAATAAGCGGCAGTCAAATATCCCATCGTGCCTATAATCAATACGTCTATTATCGATGATTTTTTTTCCTTTACAGTAAAATCAATATTTTCAAAAACACACAGTTCATTTTTACCGTTACCGCCTGTAATGACGTCGTTTTGCGCATCAAAAACAAACGTTTCGGCGCACAGGGGCCTTTTACTGATTAAAGCCCGAATTTCAACCGCACGGGATGTTTTACGCGGCGCTATAATTAAAAGAACCCGCAAACCGGATCGGCCAGCGGCCGCATATATTTTTAAAACTCTCGAAAGCGAATCAAAAATTAATTCTTCTTCGGGAGCGTGCGTTGAACCTGCGCATAGAATCATATCATAATTTTCACCGATAAAATTCGATCCAATGACTTTTTTTAATTCAGCGATCTTAACCGGCGACGCAGACGATACCGCGGTATCAAACTTCATATTGCCCGAAACCGAACATTTTGTCTCTAAAACGCCAAGCTCCATTATTCGTCTTTTATCTTCGGCGCTTTGCATAAAACAAAAATCAAATAAAGAAAAAAGCGATTTAGAAAAAGCGGGAATCAAAGAATAAAATCTATAAGTTTTATTAGATATCCGCCCGTTCATAAGATATAAAGGAATTTTACGGATACTGGATGCTATAATAAAATTAGGCCATATATCGACTTCCAGTATATAAATTTTTACTGGAGAAAAAATTTTAAAAAACAAATACCAGAAAAAAGGAATGTCGAGAGGAAAATAAATCGGAATAACGCGTCCGGAGCTTCCTGCTTTAGCGGCCGCCGCAAAACTTTCAGGCGAAGTTGAACTTAATATAAAATAAGCATTACTATCGCGTTTAATTATTTCTTCAATAAGCGCCCCCGAAAGTTTAATTTCTCCAACGGAAACACCGTGTATCATATAAATACGGCCGTCTTTAGTTCTTATATCACGAATAAGCTTACGCTGCCGTAATGAAGGCAATCCAAAATAATTTAAAAAACCACGCCGAATACGCTCACTGAATGGCGCCGAAACAACGGCCAGCGGAAGAAACGCTAAAAAAATGAAATGAAATAAAAAATTATAAAAATAAAGAATTAAATTATCCATGCGCTATATACTATCGCCTTTGCTTTTCTCACCATTATTCAGTCTGGCGCGTAAATATGCAGTTACATGACGCCTTTCTTTCCAGCGGTCATACATCCAGAGCCATTGTTCTGGAAATCGCATGATCATTTTTTCATAAATGTCTAAAAACTTCGCGGTATAAATGCGTATATCATTTTCTTTATCACGGGTTTTTTGAAGTATTACAGGCTTTTGCATTATCATAGTGTAAGTATCATCCGCATTTCTAATAAGAAAATTCGGAAGAATTGCCGCTCCCGTATTACGAGCAAGAGCTGCCGGCCCGCGCGGCGCAGAAACCGTTTTACCAAAAAAATCTATATAAACGCCATTTTCGCCGCCATCCTGATCGGCAATAACGCCAAGCATCGCATTTTCTTTAAGGCAACGTACGGATTTTTTTAATTCGGCACGCGGTATAAGCTTAATACCGCGCGATTCGCGCATATCGTTTAAAAGCCTGCCAAGCGAATCAATTCGCGCATCGAGAAAAAAAGAATAAACCCTGTATCCGAGAAGCCCCCATACGGCGCCAAGCATCTCCCAGTTTCCAATATGCGCCACTAACAATATAACACCCCTGCCGCGGGCAAGAGCCGTCTTTAAATTATCAAGCCCTTCAAATTTTATCAAACGCGGTATATCACGTTTTTTTAATGAAGGATAAAGCATTAATTCAAATAAATTTTTGCTCTGGTTTATAAAAGCGATTTTAGCTATCTTAAACGCCGCTTCATCACTTATATCTGGAAAAACGACTTTGATCGAGCGCACAGTGGAACGACGCGTCGAAACTCCAGCATAATAAAACAACAATCCCGCAATTTCAGCGAGTTTTAACGACATTTTACGACCTATAAAATTGAGCGAATTAATTATACACTTAAGCGCGATAACCGATATTTTTTTAACCACGCCAATACTTAAAACCTTATAAGCGAGCGTTGGACTACTCATATATTTCAACTTTCCAGTTCGATTATTTAAACGCGGCGGCCGGCAGACCGCCGCATCAAATTATTTAGATGTATTTTCGATCGATTTGAGGTCTATAAGTGTATTTGTTCCACTTGGAACTACCATTACCTTAATATTTTCAACTAATTTATTGACCTTTAAATATTCAAGATAACTATTATTTTGCGCGAGCGCTTCATTAATTATTTTTATCGATTTTGCCTGTCCTTCAGCTTCTATTACCTTACGTTCCGCTTCACGCTGTTCTTTTTCGAGTATAAATTTCATACGCTCGGCCGCCTGCTGAGCGACCTGCTTTTCTTCTATGGATTTAGTGAATTCAGATGGAAAACGAACGTCACGCAAAAGAAGTTCCTCGATGATTATATTATCTTTTACAAGCGAATCACGTAGTTTTTCAAAAATTTCTTTTTGTATTAACGTTCTTTTTTCTGAATATACGTCAACTATCGAATAACCCGCTATAACGGAACGTAAAACCGAACGTATAGCCGGTTTAACCGTTGTTTCAGCATAACGCAAGCCTAATTTTGGATGTAATAAATGCAATTTAGACAGCTCCACCCTGAACCAGCATGTTACATCGAGTCCTACCTGAAGCCCTTCACGCGTGGGCGACCACATCGATCCGTCATCAGGAAAACGGCTGCCGTCGCCTTTATTGCCTGACATAGTATATTCCTGACGTTTGGCATCATAAAAATAAACCCTGTTTATAACCGGAACTACTATATGAAGCCCTTCGCCAAGCATATTCGGCGATATACCGGTAAATATATTAAAAACTACACCGCACTCGCCAGGATTGATTATAACTACGCCCATCGCTACTATAACTATGATTACAAATAAAAGAACGCTTGCGCTGATTATAGTAACCGCCTTACCGGTTTGAATATCAAACGCCGGTACGATAGTTTCTACACCCATAGAATTAGTAACTATTTTCGATTTTTTTTCGGATGCGTAATTCTGAATCAGATAGCTATCGATTATTACCAATAATACTATCAGGATCAGATAAAATAATTCCATTAAAACACCTCTTCATATAAATTTTAATCATTTTAATCATTTATAATTTTAATATATATCATATATTAAAATTATGAATGATATTCATATACATGTTTCGAATATATCATCGGTTTCAAACTTCCATCCTGAACTTCATATTCTGTTTCTTTAATAATATTGTCATTATCATCATATTCATAAACAATTCTTGTAGAATAACCTTCATCTTCATAATCATCGCGTTCAAAAAAATTTTCCTCGATTATATTATTTTTACCATCGTATTTATAATTAATCTTATCAAAAATTATATCTTCATTTTTAATCTGCCTTTCAACAAGCCGGTTTTGATCATCGTAAACATATACTACCGCCGAATCCAGCTCACAGCTTTCAGCATCTTCGCAGGAATATATAATTTCTTCGGATAAATTGCCTTTAGAATCATATTTATAAACAACTTTAGTCACAATCTGATCATCGCCGTCAAATTCAGCGGTTTCAATACGCCTACCCGCTTCATCGTATTTATGTTTGCAGCATCCGGCCTTCGCTCCGGAA
>CAYQWL010000202.1:0-6627 GCA_964421195.1 uncultured bacterium
TTCGAATCAAACTCAGAAGTTAGATCGTCTATTAAAAGCGCCGGATAATCTCCCGTTTTATTAAAAATGTAATCTATCTGAGCTAATTTTAAAGACATTGTAAGAGTTTTAATCTGACCTGTCGAGCCGAAATTTTTCGCCGGCATGCCGTTTATCAAAAATTCGATATCGTCTTTATGAGGACCTATATTTGTAAGCTTCCTAATTATATCATTTTTTAAATTTTTTTTCAATAAAAATGTGAACTCCGCCTTAAAAAGATTTTCACTTAAACACATTGATTTATCTATATTTTCACCAATAGAACTTAAATACCTGATATCTAATTCTTCTTCCTGTGAAGATATCATTTGATGACTTCTTTTTGCATATATAGATAACTCTTTTATAAATTCCACACGGCCTTTATATATTTTATAGGCCGCGTCTGGCAGCAGCTCATCGTATGATTCAATCAAATTCAATAATTCAAGGTATTTGCGTTCATGAATAGATAATTCTGATATATTTTTAAGTACGGCATTTCTTGATTCTATTAATTTAATATAGTTTTTATAATTATTATAATAAGGCCTGTCGATAAGCGAGATTTCCATATCAACGTAACGTCGTCTTCCTGCCGGCGCGCCGTTAATTATTTCAGAATCTTCAGGAAAAAATTTCACTATATTAACCGAACCAAATATAGAATCGGCTGTGGTATTTTTACCATTTTTAACGCATACTTTTTTTTTATTTTTATAATAATTAACAGCTATTTCAAAATCGAGATCATTTTTTAAAAATTTACCTGCTATAGATGCTGATTCTGCATTATGGTTTATAAGCTCAAATTCTTTAAAAGCTCGCTGTGACCGGGTAGTGGAAAGGATTTCGATAGATTCGAGTATATTAGTTTTTCCCTGGCCGTTCATGCCGTAAAAAAGATTAATACCTGGAGATAAAGCTACCTCCAGGCATAAAATATTACGAAAATTAATTAAATGTACACATAAAATCAGCATTTGTTATTTATAATAAATACGTACACCGGGAAATAATAATAAATTAAACCTGCAATACGGTTATATACCATTAATTATTGAAATAATGGATCAAAATCTATAATATTTTCTTAATTTTTAATTTTATGAATAAGCCTTTCAATTTCATTTCTAAAAGCCGGATCTTTATCCATCATTTCTTCTATTTTCGAATTACCGTGCAGTACGGTAGAATGATCGCGGCCGCCGAATTCATCGCCTATTCTTTTAACTGGCATATCTACCAGGCTTCTGCATAGATACATCGCTATTTGTCTTGGAAAAGCTATATTAGCCGAACGTTTTTTAGATTTAAAATCGCTTATCGAAATTCTATAATTTTCAGCCACTACTTTAATAATAGATTCTATAGTTATTTTCCTTGGACCTGCCTGACTCATATCTGAAAGCGCTTCGTCTATAACCGATTCGTCTATTATGCGATTCATATTTTCAGAATATGCAACTACTTTAATAAAAGCGCCTTCAAGCCGTCTTATGCTGCCTTCTATTTTTTGCGCAATATAAGCTATCATTTCATTCGATATGCGTTTATTAGATTCATCGCGCATTTTATTAAGTATAGCCATTCTTAGTTCAAGATCCGGCGATTGTATATCAACCACGATTCCGCTCTGAAATCTTGAAACCAACCGTTCTTCAAGTCTTTTTATTTCTTGCGGCGGTTTATCGGATGTAAGCACTATTTGCTTATTGCACTGATAAAGATGATTAAAAGTATTAAAAAATTCTTCCTGCGTAGTTTCACGTCCCGCCATGAACTGAATATCATCTACTAAAAGCGCGTCAACGCTTCTAAATTTTTCACGAAACGCCTGCATTTTATTATTTTGAATTGAATTGACCATTTCTATAAGAAATGAATCACCTGATATATATATAACTTTTGATTTTTTAACCGTTTTAAGAATATGATGACCGATCGCCTGCATTAAATGAGTCTTACCGAGTCCGACACCGCCGTAAATAAACAATGGATTGTATTTACTCGCCGGGAATCTTGAAACATTGACTGAAACGCTATGTGCAAATTGATTACTTTTACCTACCACAAAAGTATCGAAAGTATATTTAGATAACAATCCTCCGCTGGAAGCACGTTTTTCTATATTAAGCTCATGTTCGCGCTGTAATTTTTCAAGATCGTCTTCTAAATATTGCCTGTCGAATGAAGGCTGGCTAAATTCTATTTTATGTTGAAAATCTATACCGCCTGATTTTTCAATTTTTTCATAAGATTGATTTTTTTGAATTTTTAATTGTACGGCTGGCTCTATTAAATCGTTATTATCTTCAAATGAATTTTTTTCCGCCGTTAAAAATTTTATTTTAACATCCGGCGTTTTTAAAATTTCTCTTAAAGCTTCTAAAAAAAAGCTTATATACTTTTCATTTAAGCGCTGACGTATAAAATCAGATTCGACTTCTATAATCAATGTATTTTCTTGAAGCGATATTTCACGTGTTTTAATTATAATCCCATTAAAAACCGAATGATCGCTTCCGGTCTTTCTAACAGCAGAAACGACCTTTTTCCATATATCTTTATGATTTTGCATTATATAATCAACCGCTCCAAAATAATGTTTATAACTATGTCAATTCAATGTGGATAAGATGTTTATAAAAATGTTGAAAAGTATATTTTTTTATTTTTAGTTGATAATGTTAATAACTTTTTTATTTTTACACATAGTTACTAACAATAAAACCTATCATTAAATAAGGTTATCAACCTACTTATCAACATTATCAACGCTTATACTACTAATAAAACTATTTTATTATATTTTATTAGTTATTAAAAATAAAAATTTTCGATAAATATTTAAACTGAATATTTTTTTTTTGTTTTTTTATTTTAAAACATAAACAGCCTTTATGTCAACTATTATTTATTATTATTTTAATATAAAAATTATTAAATTAAATAACGGTAATTAATTCATTTCGTTTATTAACGACACGGCCTATAACGTTATAAGATAAACATAATGTTTTAAGTTTATTTTTTACAGCGTTAATATTTTTTTCGTTAACAAACATAGCTATACCACCAGATGTTTGAGGATCACATAATAACAATTTCATTGTTTCTGTTATATTATCTGAAAATTTTATAGCAATATTATTATTATTTATTAAATAATTAAGATTACTATATGCTCCTCCTGCAAAGAATCCATCTTCAGCAAGTCTCATTACATCATAAATTAAAGGTATTTTTTCACTATATATTTCTATTGAAATATTAGAAGCTGAAGCTATTTCATATAAATGTCCGGATAATCCAAATCCAGTTATATCAGTAGCGCATGTTATGTTATATTCAATCATGACATCACGTGCGTTTTTATTTAATGATAACATTATATTGAGTGCTTCATTATATGTTTTATTTTTAACTTTTCCGTTTAATTTTTTTGCTGTAGTTACAACGCCGGTGCCAATGGGTTTGGTTAATAATATATAATCGCCTATTTGAGCTTTTGAATTATCTATTATTTGATTATTTTGAACAAAACCTATTACGGCCTGACCAAATTTTAATTCTTTATCACGTATCGAATGACCGCCGCCGATTGAAACATTAGCTTCGATACACTTTTTAGAAGCGCCTTTTAATATATCGCTTAATATTTCATCAGGTATAATTCCGTCGGGAAATCCCATAATATTAAGCGATAAAAACGGAATGCCGCCCATAGCATAAACGTCTGACAGCGCGTTAGCGGAAGCTATCTGTCCGAATAAAAAAGCGTCATCTACTACAGGCGTAAAAAAATCAACGGTAAATACAATAGAACGTTCATTGTCTATTTTATAAACGGCAGCGTCGTCACAATTATTAAAACCTATAAGAAGGTTTTCATCAAATTTAACGGGTAGATTTTTTATTAAGTTTTTAAGGTCGCCCGGACCTAATTTAGATGCTCAGCCGGCGCACGAAGCATAAGAAGTCAATCTAATTTTATTTTTATCGCTTTTTTTCATATTATGAGAACCTCCTTTCATCGATTATATATGAGTCAGTTATAAAAAATATGAAAGCGTCTGAAAATAGCTTTCAAAATTTGTAAAAACATGTAGCTAATTTTCAAGAATTTATCTTTCATGAGAATAGATTCATATATTTATTAAATATAAAAAAATAATTATATTATTATCAATCAATTTTTTTATTTTGCGGCGTATAAGGTGAAATAGCTCTTAATTTTTTTATTATAGCCGGCAGTACTTCTAATATTTTATCTATATCAGAATCGGTATTATAACGGCTGAGGCTGAATCTAATAGAACCGTGCGCCGCTGTAAAAGGAATTCCCATAGCTCTTAAAACATGTGAAGGCTGGAGCGATCCTGATGTACAGGCGGAACCGGATGATGCGCAAATTTTATGTTGATCGAGTAAAAGCAATATAGATTCGCCTTCTATAAATTCAAAACTTATATTGGTAGTATTTGGAAGACGGTTGATAGTATCGCCGTTAACGAAACTGTAATTTATAGTTTCAAGGATATTTTTTTCAAGCCTGTCACGCATTTTACGTACACGATCATTTTCTTCGTTTATGTTTTTATCGGCCAGTTCAGCCGCTTTGCCGAGGGCGCAAATAGAAGCTATATTTTCAGTTCCGGCCCGGCGGCCTCTTTCCTGATGACCGCCTATTATAAAAGGCCTTATCATGGTGCCGCGCCTGATATAAAGAGCGCCGACGCCTTTTGGCGCATGCAATTTATGGCCGGATATAGAAAGAAGGTCGATCGTGGATTTAGATAAATTTATAGGTATTTTACCGGCAGCCTGGACGGCGTCAACATGAAACATTGCGCCGCGTGATTTAACTATTTTTCCGATTTCTTCTACTGGAAAAGTAACGCCGGTTTCGTTATTGGCATACATCGTTGAAACTATAGCGGTATCGGTGCGTATTGATTTATATAATTCATCTAAATTAAGCGCGCCTTTTTTATCTACGCCGATGTAAGTTATGTCATATCCGTTCTTTTCTAAATGCTGGCAGAGGTTTAATACAGCCGGATGTTCGACTTTAGTGGTTATAATATGTTTTTTAAGCGGATTGGATGATAAAATACCCATAATGGCGGCGTTGTTGGATTCCGTTCCGCACGAAGTAAAAACTATTTCGGTAGGAAGCGCGCTTAATAATTTAGCTATTTTTAATCTTGCTTCATCTATTTTTGACGAAAGCTGACCGCCAAAAGTATGTATAGAAGATGGATTTCCATAATAATTAGTAAGATAGGGTATCATTTCCTGATAAACTTCAGATGCGATAGACGTGGTGGCATTGTTATCGGCGTATATTACATTGTCAATCATTATTCTGAGCCTCCATCACTTCTATATCCGCTGATACGAATTCTTTTAGTTTAGTTTCGATGAAAGATTTTATGGTATAAGACGCCGACGGGCAGTGGGAGCACATACCGAGTAATTTTACAAAAACTTTGTTTTTATCTATGTCGATTAATTCTATATCGCCGCCATCCTGATTAAGTGATGGTCTTATAACCTTTTCAAGCGTTTCTTCTATTAATTTGACTTTCTGGACCATGGTGAGTTTTTTAGCTGCTTGTTTATTAACGGTTAAAGTATTGTTATCCGATTTTATTTTTCTTTTATCGCCATTCCACACTGCATCGAGAATATCCTGTATGTCCTGAAGGCAGGCGCCGCATCCGCCGCCGGCTTTCGTATAATTGGTAATGTCTTCTACATTATGAAGATTATTTTCTATGGCTAATTTTTGTATTTTATCTTCGGTTATGCCAAAGCAACGGCAAACGAGGCGTCCTTCGTGTTCGTCCTTTTCTATTTTAATGCCTCTATAATTAGCTATAGCGGCTTCTAAAGCTTCTTTTCCCATTACGGAACAGTGCATTTTTTCGGGAGGCAGGCCTCCTAAAAATTTTGATATTTCTGAATTGGTTATTCCGGCGGCTTCATCAAGACTCATTCCTTTAATCATTTCAGTCATAGCCGATGATGATGCTATAGCGGAACCACAACCGAAAGTCTGGAATTTAGCGTCGATAATTTTTTCGGTTTGCCTGTCGATTTTTAAAGTTAATCGCAGGGCATCGCCGCAGGCCATGGAACCAACCTCGCCGACCGCGTCCGCGTTTTCGATTTGACCGTAATTTCTGGGATTATGAAAGTGATCTAAAACTTTATCGGTGTAATTCCACATATCCAGTCCTCGTTTCTATACTTTATAGTTTTACATATTAACATACATTAAGATATATTATAAGAAATCAGAATATTATAGCATAATAATTTTTTTTTATCAAGTATGATAAAGACTGATAAAGACGGTCGTCAGGCTTTTTGATTTAATATATGCTTGATATCGTTGAGCATTCGTTTAATTATAGCGGCCGTAAATGGATTATTAGATTCGGAACGGTGTATTTTATCTTTACCGGCATACCATGTGTTAAATTTGTCGTATTCAAATAAATTGCCGTTTATAATTACGCCTTTAGCGTACGAAACATCGAGTGGAGCGAAGTCTGAATGTAAAATCGCCCGTTTATTTATGGAATCGTATGAAGG